>NZ_JAQMIL010000131.1:0-11499 GCF_029990105.1 Bradyrhizobium sp. Arg237L
CTATGATTCGGCATAACCGAATCGTACACGCATCGGCCTATCAGCCAAGATTCTTGCCCAGTCTCTTCGCTGCACCCGGGCTACGAGACCAAAGACCGTCGCGGTCAGCGCATTCAACAAACAGCATTAGAAGCGTAGCCCGGGTGAAGCGCAGCGCAACCCGGGAAGGCTGTATCGGCAGGTCCGATTTTCCCGGGTTACGCTTCGCTGCACCCGGGCTACGGATTGAGGTCGCCGAGTTACGACTGCTCGGCCTTCGCGAAGCGATCGTCCAGCGCGTAGCCCGCGCCACGGACGGTGCGGATCGGGTCCTGCTCGCGGCCGGGATTGAGCAATTTGCGCAGGCGGCCGATGTGGACGTCGACGGTGCGCTCGTCGATATAGATGTCGCGCCCCCAGACGCTGTCGAGCAACTGCTCGCGGCTGAACACGCGGCCGGGATGCTCCAGGAAGAACTCCAGCAGGCGATATTCGGTCGGGCCGAGATCGATCGGACGGCCCGAGCGCGCGACACGACGCTTCTCGCGGTCGAGCTCGATGTCGCCATAGGTGAGCACGGTGGCGAGCCGCTCCGGACTTGCCCGACGCAACAGGCCCTTCACCCGCGCCAGCAGTTCAGGCACCGAGAACGGCTTGACGATGTAGTCGTCGGCGCCGGTCGCCAGTCCCCTCACGCGCTCGCTTTCCTCGCCGCGTGCGGTCAGCATGATGATCGGGAGCTGCTTGGTCTCCGGCCGCGCCCGTAGACGGCGGCACAGCTCGATGCCGGAGAGCCCCGGCAGCATCCAGTCGAGCACGACAAGGTCGGGAATGCGTTCCTTGAGCCTTGTGTCCGCATCATCTCCACGGGCGACCGTTTCGACATCATAGCCTTCTGCATCGAGATTGTAGCGCAACAGCGTCGTCAGCGCTTCTTCGTCTTCGACCACCAGAATGCGTGCGCTCATCGGCTTGGCTTCTCCTATAGCGGGATGACTCTCTGCCTGAATCGTCATCCCACTCTTCCTTTGATGTTTTGAGCAGGATCTTCTTCGGAAAACCGGCTTCGACTTTCCTGGATGTGCTCTAGTTGCCCGGAACGGTCGTGGCGAACGTCGTCATATCCCCCTTCGGCCGCTTGTCGGTCATCTGCTGACCCTCGATCATGTAGAACACCGTCTCCGCGATGTTGGTGGCGTGGTCGCCGATCCGCTCGATGTTCTTGGCGCAGAACATCAGGTGGATGCAGAACGAGATGTTGCGCGGATCTTCCATCATGTAGGTGAGGAGCTCCCGGAACAGCGAGGTGCAGATCGCGTCCACCTCCTCGTCGCTCTTCCAGACGTTCATCGCGGCCGGCAGATCGTGCGCGGCATAAGCGTCGAGCACGGACTTGACCTGCGACAGCACAAGGTCGGTCATGTGCTCCAGGCCGCGGATCAGCTTCAGCGGCTGGAAGTCGTTCTCCAGCGCGGCGACGCGCTTGCCCATGTTCTTGGCGAGGTCGCCGATCCGCTCGAGGTCGGTCGCCACCCGCATCGCGCCGACGATCTCGCGCAGGTCGACGGCCATCGGCTGGCGGCGGGCGATCGTCAGCACGGCGCGCTCTTCGATCATGCGCTGCAGGCTGTCGATCTCGATGTCGGAAGCGACGACACGCTTGCCGAGCGCAATGTCGCGGCGGATCAGCGCATCGACGGATTCGGTGATCATCCGTTCGACCAGCCCGCCCATCTCCGCGACCAGACGGGTCAGTTCCTGAAGATCGCTGTCGAACGCCTTGGCGGTATGTTCAGAAGCCATGATGTCCCTCCTCAACCGAACCGGCCGGTGATGTAGTCCTGGGTGCGACGATCGCTCGGCGAGGTGAAGATCTTGCTGGTGTCGTCGAACTCGATCAGTTCGCCCAGATACATGAACGCGGTCTTGTCGGAGACGCGCGCCGCCTGCTGCATGTTATGCGTGACGATCGCGATCGTGTAGTCTTCCGACAGCTCCTGGATCAGTTCCTCGACCTTGGCGGTCGAGATCGGATCGAGCGCCGAGCAGGGCTCGTCGAACAGGATCACTTCGGGCCGCACCGCAACCGTGCGAGCGATGCACAGACGCTGCTGCTGGCCGCCGGAGAGGCTCAGGCCGGAGGCGTTGAGCTTGTCCTTGACCTCGTTCCACAGCGCGCCGCCGCGCAGCGCTTTCTCGACTCGGCCGTCCATTTCGGATTTCGAGATCTTCTCGTAAAGGCGGATGCCGAAGGCGATGTTCTCATAGATCGTCATCGGGAACGGCGTCGGCTTCTGGAACACCATTCCGATCCGTGCCCGCAGCAGGTTGAGATCGAGCTTGGGGTCGAGAATGTTGGTCTGGTCCAGCATCAGTTGGCCGGTGGCGCGCTGGCCGGGATAGAGGTCGTACATCCGGTTGAAGATCCGCAGCAGCGTTGACTTGCCGCAACCGGAAGGACCGATGAAGGCGGTGACGCGGTTGGTGCCGAGCGCCAGGTTGATGTTCTTCAGCGCGTGGTGCTCGCCGTAATAGAAGTTGAGGCTGCGTGCCGTCACCTTCGGCGGCGCTTCCGGCAGCGATTTCTGGGGAATGGCCGCGCTCGGGCTGGTCGTCGATACGGTCATATCGGTCATTTTGCGCTCCTTTCGGCGCCGAGGATGCGCGCGCCGATGTTGAGCGCGAGCACGGTCAAGGTGATGAGCAGGGCCCCGCTCCAGGCGAGCTCTTTCCAATAGGCGTAGGGGCTCTGCACGAAGTTGTTGATCGTCACCGGCAGGTTCGCCATCGTCTTGGTCAGGTTCAGGCTGAAGAACTGATTGGACAGCGCGGTGAACAGCAGCGGCGCGGTCTCACCGGCGACGCGGGCGGTCGCCAGCAGCACGCCGGTGATCAGGCCGGAGCGCGCCGCACGATAGGCGATCCGCTTGATCACCAGCGAGCGCGGAAGGCCAAGCGCGGAGGCCGCCTCCCGCAGCGGGTTAGGGACGAGCAGCAGCATGTCCTCGGTGGTGCGCAGCACGACGGGGATGACGATCACCGCCAGCGCCAGACAGCCGGCCAGCGCGGAGAAGCCGCCCATCGGCACGACGACCGCGCCATAGATGAACAGGCCGATGATGATCGACGGCGCGCTCAAGAGGATGTCGTTGATGAAGCGGATCACCGAAGTGAGCCGGTCATGCTTGCCGTATTCGGCGAGATAGGTGCCTGCAAACAGGCCGAGCGGCGCGCCGATGCCGACACCGATCACGGTCATGATCACCGAGCCGACGATCGCGTTCAGGAGACCGCCATCGGTGGAGCCGGGCGGCGGCGTGTTCTTGGTGAAGACATCGAGGCTGAGGCCGGCGAGGCCGTTGTAGAACAGCGTGAACAGGATCAGCGCCAGCCAAGTCACCCCAAACGCGGCAGCGGCGATGCAAAGCCCGCGGATGATGATGTCGTTGCGACGGCGGGACCTGTAAATCGGATTCATGGCTCAGTTCCCCGCCTTCTTTTCCAGACGCATCAGCATCAGTCGCGCACAGGCGAGAACAATGAACGTCAGCACGAACAGCAACAGGCCGAGCAGGATCAGACCCGATTGGTGCAATCCGTCACTCTCGGCGAATTCGCTGGCGATCGCCGCCGAGATCGTCGTGCCCGGCGCGAAGATCGAGGAGGAGATGCGGAACGAGTTGCCGATGATGAAGGTCACGGCCATGGTCTCGCCGAGTGCGCGGCCGAGGGCCAGCATGATGCCGCCGATCACGCCGACGCGGGTATAGGGGATCACGACGTTGCGGACGACTTCCCAGGTGGTGCAGCCGACCCCGTAGGCCGCCTCCTTCAGGACCGGCGGCACTGTCTTGAACACGTCGACCGAGATCGCCGTGATGAAGGGCAGCACCATGATCGCCAGGATCAGCGCGGCGTTGAACAGGCTGAGATAGGACGGCGGGCCGCCGAACACCGCGCCCAGCAGCGGCACGCCGTCGAACAGGCGGATCATGAACGGCTGGAAGGTGTTGGCGAGGAACGGGCCGAGCACGAAGAAGCCCCACATGCCGTAGATGATCGAGGGGATGCCGGCCAGGAGCTCAATCGCGATGCCGATCGGGCGGCGCAGCCATTGCGGGCAAAGCTCGGTGAGGAAGATCGCGATGCCGATGCCGACGGGAATGGCGATCATCATCGCGATGATAGAGGTGATGAGCGTGCCATAGATCGGCCCGAGCGCACCGAGCACCGGCGGATCGGCCGACGGCGCCCAGCGCTGCGTCGACAGGAAGGCGAAGCCGTATTCCTTCATCGCCGGCCAGGCGCCGGCAATCAGCGAAAGAATGATGCCGCCAAGGATCAGGAGCACCGAAATCGCGCAGGCTCGGGTGATCCAGTAGAAGGTGATGTCACCGAGTTTGAAGGCGCTGAGGGCCTTGGCACGATCGTAAGGTCCGGAGGCTGCCATTACGTCGCTTTGAACGGCCATGTCTGCCACGCCAATCCCCTGTGTTGACTGATACAATAGAAGGGTCGCTTCTTGTCGAGCGATCTTGCCGACGAGTTTATCCGGCGCCGCTTCTGGGTCCGAGGACCAGACCCGGAACCCCTTGGGATTCCGGGATCACTTGCTGCACTCGCGCCCCGGAAGATGACGGGGCGCGAGGCTCTCGATGCGAGGCTCAGCTCTTGATGTCCGAGGCCCAGGTCTTTTCGATCAGCTTGACGACCGCTTCCGGCATCGGAATGTAGTCGAGCTCCTCGGCGGCCTTGCCGCCCTTCTCGAACGACCACTTGAAGAACTTGATGGCTTCGCCCGAAGCCGCCTTATCCGTCGGCTCCTTGTGCATCAGGATGAAGGTCGCCGCGGTGATCGGCCAGGACGCATCGCCCGGCTGGTCGGTCAGGATCACGTAGTAGCCCGGAGCCTTGGCCCAGTCCGCGTTGGAAGCAGCAGCCTGGAACGCAGCAATGGTCGGCTGCACGGTCTTGCCCGCCTTGTTGACCATCGCGGCATAGGTCAGCTTGTTCTGCTTGGCGTAGGCGTATTCGACGTAGCCGATGGCGTTCTTGGTCTGGCTGATGTTGCCGGCAACACCCTCGTTGCCCTTGGCGCCAACGCCAACCGGCCACTCGACCGCAGTGCCCGAGCCGACCTTGGACTTCCAGTCGGCGTTCGACTTGGAGAGGAAGTCGGTGAAGTTGAAGGTGGTGCCCGAACCGTCGGAACGGCGCACGACAGTGATGGCGTCAGAGGGCAGCTTCAGCTTCGGATTGAGCTTGGCAATCGCCGCATCGTCCCACTTGGTGATCTTGCCGAGATAGATGTTGCCGATCACTTCGCCCGACAGCACGAGCTCGCCCGGCTTGATGCCTTCGAGGTTCACGACCGGCACGATCGCGCCCATCACCATCGGCCACTGGACGAGTCCGTCCTTCTCGAGCTGCTCGGCCTTCAGCGGCGCATCGGTGGCACCGAAGGTCACAGTCTTGGCCTGGATCTGCTTGATGCCGGCGCCCGAGCCGATCGACTGATAATTCAGCCCGTTGCCCGTTTCCTTCTTATAGGCGTCCGCCCATTTGGAATAGATCGGGAACGGAAATGTCGCGCCCGCGCCAGTGATATCGGCCGCGAAGGCCGACGTCGAAACGGCCACCAAGCCGGCAGCGACGATTGTCCTAAAGAAATTCATGGGGTGGTCTCCAATCCTGTGAGCGAAGCGCCGGATGCGCCCGATCGCGCTCACGCCGGTCCGTTTAGGAGCGGTCGATGCTCGTTTTACGAAGGTTGGGTGACAGTTGGATGACACATTCAAGCAATTGAAATTGCTTGATTTTATGCCGCTGCGGCGGTCTTCACCTGGGGAAAACAGGCGGTAAAAGTAGCGCCGTTTTTCGGCACGCTTTCGATCAAGAGACGGCCGCGATGACGGTTAAGAATATGTTTCACCAAGGATAATCCGAGCCCGGTTCCGCCCTGGAGGCGGCTGTCGCCGACGTCGACCCGGTAGAAGCGCTCGGTCAGCCGCGGCAGGTGTTCCGGGGCGATGCCGGGACCGAAATCCCGCACCAGGACCCGGATCTCCGGGGCGCCCTCGCCGGAGGCGGCCTCCTTGAGCGAGACGATCACCCTGCCGCCGGAGGCGCCGTATTTCAGGGCGTTCTCGATCAGGTTTTCGAACAGCCGCAACAGCTCCTCGCGGTCGCCCGCGATCATGACCGGCGTCTCGGGAAGCTGGATCTCGATCACGACCTGCCGCTCGCGCGCCAGCGGCTCCAGGCCGTCGGCGACCTGGCGGATGATCGGGATCAGGTCGACGCAGGTGTCGGGGCGGACATGGGCCGAGAGCTCGACCCGCGACAGCGACAACAGATCGTCGATCAGCCGCGCCATCCGGGTGGCCTGGGTGTGCATGATGCCGAGGAAGCGCTCCCGCGCCCGCGGATCGTCCCTGGCCGGTCCCTGCAGGGTGTCGATGAAGCCCGACAGCGCCGCGAGCGGCGTCCGCAATTCGTGGCTGGCATTGGCGACGAAGTCGGCGCGCATTTCCTCGACCCGGCGCAGCGGCGTCAGGTCGTGGAAGGTCATCAGCATGCACTTGTCGGTGCCGCCGAACAGGGTCGGCACCGGCACCGGCGTGATCACCAATTCCATCCAGCGATCGACCGGGACATGATCGAGATAGGTGGCGCGGCGCGGCTCGGTGGTGGCGATCGCCTCGCGCAGCGCGGTGATGATCTCCGGTGAGCGCAACGCGAACTGGGCCAACTCGTTCTTGCGCAGCGCCGGCGCCAACTGGGCCGCCGCGGCATTGAGATGGATGACGCGCCCGGCGCGGTCGAGCAGCACCGCCGGGTCCGGCATGCCGGCGACGACGGCGGCAACCGCCCCGTTCTCGACCGGGTTGACGCTGCGGGTATCCTCGCGGGAGGCCGCCACGTCGTGCAGGCGCCAGGGCACCAGCGCCGCGGCGGCGATGCAGAGGAACACCGCAAAAGCGCGGATCAGCGAGAGCTCATCGAGCGCGACCAGCACGCTGAGCGCCAGCCCCGCCGCAAGCAGGACAATAGCCGAGTGCCGCAGCCGGTCGGGCCACGGCGAAAAGAAGGAGGAAGAGGATTCGTGAAGGGCCATTGAGCCGGCTTCTTCCTGTTCAGGCGGCGGCGTCAGGCGCTGGTGTCTCCGCGCTCGCGGACATAAACGGCCTCATGCCGCGGTTTGGCGTCGGAGCCAGCTCCCAAATGGCGCAGGCGCTTGATTCGCGCTCCGAGGATAAGCTCCCGAAACGTCAGCAAGATTACAGATATGACAAAAGGTGAAATATAGTAGAGCATCCGGAACAAAAGCATCCCGCCGAGCAGGTCCTCGCGGTCCATCTGCCAGAGGCCGACCAGCATGGCGGCGTCGAACACGCCGAGGCCGCCCGGCGAGTGGCTGGCAAAGCCCAGTAGCGTCGCCGAGACGAAGATGACGGCCACCACGACAAAGCCGAGATTGGGCTCGTCCGGCACCAGCACGTACATCGCCAGGGCGCAGAACCCGAGGTCGATGATGCCGATGCAGATCTGCAAGAGTGTCAGCGGCCCGCCCGGCAGCGTCACCGTCCAGGGCCCGCGCCCGACCACCCGCGGCTGGGTCCAGACCCAGACCACATAGGCCACCAGCGCGACGATGATCGTGAATGCCGCGACCCGATTGAGCCAGGGCGGAAGCTGATCGATCGAAGCGGCGGCCTCCGGATGATAGGCAATCCCGATGCCGAGCACGGCGGCATTGCCGAGCCAGAAGGTCAGCCCGGCCAGGAAGCAGATCTTGGCGACGTCGATCGCGTTCAGCCCCCAGGCCGAATAGATGCGGTAGCGCACCGCCCCGCCGGTGAAGACGCTGGCGCCGACATTGTGCCCGATCGAATAGGAGGTGAAGGCGGCGAGCGCATTGATGCGGTAGGGAATGTGGCTGTGGCCGATCGCACGCACCGCGAACAGGTCGTAGAAGGTCAGCGTGAAATAGCCGGCCGCCACGAACAGCGCCGCGAGGGCGATCTGGCGCGGCTCGGTGCTTTTGATGGCCTCGAGCACCTCGTTGGTGTCGATGCCGCGCAGCATGTGATAGAGCACGTAGCACGCGATCGCGATGACCGTGATACTGATCGCAACGCCCAATTTGTGCAGGACCTGCTTCTGGCGCAGAAACGCGATCGCCCTGCGGATTGCTTCCAGCATCTAGACCTCGAATTGCGATCCCGCGACGACGGCTACCGGGCGAACCCCGCCGACGCTCCGCTGTTCCCTCCCGCCTGTCGTAGCGCGTTTCGGGTCGAAGTGGAATTCGTCTGGCGACGATAAAACGCGCATCTTCAACACATTAGGGGGAGTTCATGACAGCAGGTGCACAGTTTTGCTGCATTCTCGCCGATCCGACAAGGAGTTGACACGCAGGCGCGGGCCGTGGCCAGCCCACCACCGATGCGACCGAACGTCCCGGCAGCAGCCATCGGGAGCACGAAACCCGCCTGGCAGCCGCAACTCGCCACCTCATCTGGCCGGCTGGCTGCGCGACACCACCCAGTCACGCAGCCACGATCCCACCAGGCATCCGGCGAGATAGAGCGCGAACATGATCAGGAACAGGTCGAGCCAATAGCCGAAGCGGCCGGGAACGATGTGGCCGAGCGCAAGGGCGATCAGGATCGCCGCAAGCAGCGCCAGCCATCGCGCCAGCTTTCGTGACACCCCTTCCCCGCGCTGCACCACCGATATCCAGCCCATCGCAAGGCCGATCAACAGCGCCGCAAGCAGCCAACCCCAGAAGAACGTCGCCAGATAGGCCATCACTTCACCACGAAATCGATGCGGCGGTTCTGCGCCTTGCCTTCTTCGCTGTCGTTGCCGGCAAGCGGCTGCGTGGCGCCATAGCCGACCGCCTGGAAGCGCGTCGCCGGCAGGCCCGCTTTGACCAGATAGTCCATCACCGCCTCGGCGCGCCGTTCGGAGAGCGCCTGGTTGGCGCTCTCGTCGCCGTCGCTGTCGGTGTGGCCGGCGATCTCGATCGTGGCATTCGGGCAGCGCAGCGCGGTCTCGGTCAGGCGATCGAGCAGGCCGACGGAATCCGCGGAGATATCGGCCTTGCCCGATTCAAAGCGGATCCTCGCCTTCGACAGCAGCTCGGTGAAGAGCTGCTGGCACACGGTCGCATCCACCGGGGAGGCCGCCGGCTTCACCGAAATATCGGCCTTGTATTGCCAACCTTGCGGAAAATCCCGGCCGAGGCCGGCGCGAATCTGGTTGGCGGCGGCATCATAGAAGGCGTCGCCCGACAGCTTGACTTCGCGATCGGTCACCACGAGCGTGCCGGTCGACAGCCGCGATAAAGCGCCGAGCGCCGGCACCACGGCGTTGGCAAAGCCGGAAGGAGCGCCCACGCTGGCCTTGAGGTTGTCGACGACCTTCTCCGAGAAGAACTTGCGTCCGGCGGCCGCGACGAGCCCGGCGTGAGCGTTGTTGTCGGGCACATTGCCGGTGAGCGTCAGCGTCACCGCGACCGGATCCTTGTAGGCCTGGAAGATGTAGGGCGGCGCCTTGATGTCATTGGCTGCGACCGAGTAGCCCTCGGGCAGATTCCGCAACGCCGCCGCGATCGCCTCGCGCCCGCCGAGCTCGCGCGCCATGCCGGACAGGTTGACCTTGGTATCGGTCAGCGTGATCTTGCCATCCTTCAACTTGCCGATCTGGTCGAGCAGCAGCAGCGCCGCGCTGTCGAAGCGCGGCGGCGCGCCGCGGGCGAGCGACATCTGGTCGGCGACTTCGACACCGCCAAGCGTATTGCGGGCCGCTTCGAGCAGCTTGCCCTTGCTCGACGGTAACGGCGCACTGCCGGTGAGCGTCACCCGGACGACATCGCGCTCGGCCGACCAGACAAATGGCTTTGCTTCGGGAACGAGCCGCGTCCCGTCATTGACGAGGCGCACGCCGGGCACCGCCTCGACGGAGGCTACCGCGCTCTGACGGCCCTCCTCCGAGAACGCCTCGGCGGCAAAAGTCACGTCCCGCCCGGCGACCGCGATCCTGCGCTTGTCAAGGATGGTGTCCTTGAGCGCGGCGTTTGATCGCGCGGCGAGATCAGCCTCCACGGTTGCGGTCGAGGTCCAGGCCGCGATACCCCAACAGATGACCAGCGGAATCACGCCCGGCCACCACTTGCGACTCCACTTGAAAAGTTCGTGCATTCGGGGTCCTGGCTCCGGAACCAGAGAGAAAACAAACCCTTGGCTGACTGTCAAACCCGAAATACCGCGTCTGGCAAAGAGCCGCGTATAACCGGGCCGGCTAACCGTTTGTTCAGCGGTGGTTCGCTAATTTCGCTCCGTAATGCAACCGGCCGGCCGATTTCCCGGATGAAAAAACAGCTCAGAAAAACCGTTATCCGCGCCGGGCTCGAAGCGCTGTATTTCTCGGGAGCCCATTTCCTGCTGCGACCAATCTTCGCAGGCGTCGGGGCGGTCTTCATGCTGCACCATGTCCGGCCACGCCGCAACGATGAGTTCCAGCCGAACCATCATCTCGAGGTTGAACCGGAGTTCCTGCGCGCGATGCTGGAACATCTGCGCTCGCTCGACATCGACATCGTCACCATGGACGAGATGCACCGGCGGATGACCGAGCGTGATTTCGCGCGGCGCTTTGCCTGCTTCACCTTCGACGACGGCTATCGCGACAACCGCGACCATGCACTGCCCGTCATGCGCGAGTTCGACGCGCCGTTCATTGTCTATGCCGCCAGCGATTTCGCGGAAGGGACCGGCCGGCTGTGGTGGATCGCGCTGGAGCAGGTGATCGCCAAGGCGGCCGCGATCGAGGCGCCGATCGGCGGAACGATGACGCCGATCGATACCTCGACGCCGGAGGCAAAACACACAGCTTTCGAGCAGTTGCACGACTGGTTGCGGAGCTTGCCGGGCGAGCAGGATGTCCAGCGCGAGGTTTCGGCGCTGTGCGCGCGCCATGATGTCGACGAGATGACGATCGCGCGCAAGTTCTGCATGTCCTGGGGCGAACTGAAGGAGTTCGCCAACGATCCGCTGGTAACAATCGGCGCGCACACCATCACCCATTGCAATCTCGCCCGGCAGTCCGAGGAAGTTGCGGCGTTCGAGATGACCGCCAGCCGGGAGCGGATCGAAGCGGCGCTGGCGCGGCCGGTGCTGCATTTCGCCTATCCCTATGGCGACAAGATCGCCGCCGGCCAACGCGAATTCGCCCTTGCCAACGCCGCCGGCTTCAAGACCGCAGTGACGACGCGGCCGGGCATGATCTTCCCGGAAAGCGCCGATCACCTGACCGCCCTGCAACGCGTCTCGCTGAACGGCAATTACCAGGACGCGCGCATCATCCCCGTCCTCACCTCCGGCGCCGCCACCGCCGTCTGGAACGGCTTCCGCCGCATCGACGCGGCGTAGCTCCGCCTGCTGTCGTCCCGGGCTTGACCCGGGACCCATATGTGGACGGCCCCCGTGGCACAAGAGCTTTTGAGGTGATCGG
>NZ_JAQMIL010000132.1:0-11454 GCF_029990105.1 Bradyrhizobium sp. Arg237L
CCGTGCTTCGTCGGCGATGCCGACCCGCTGCTGGTGAGGGTGCCGGGCACCGACCTGCACATGTACGGAACAGTCTGGCTTCTCACACAGGGGGAGACACGCAAGACGAAGCGCGTGCGGCTCTTCGCGGAGTTCGTATCCCGCAGGCTCGCCGCGTACGCTCCACTTCTCGCGGGGCTGTCCTTATCGCGCGACTGACGCTCGGCAGGTCGCCGACGACGCTTTGCGGTGGACAAGTGCCTGCAAGCGGACATCCCCCACGTCCGACATGCGTCATTCGCGACGGGGCCGGGCCACCAGGAATCCGGCAATGTCCCTTATGCCGCCATGAAGCGGAAGTAAATTCAAAGCATTAGCAGGACCGCGACCGGCCACCGGGGGTTGGTGGCGCTGCTCTAAACGTGATTCAAGCTCCGAAACCGGAGCCTCGAATCATGCGCTACGAACTCAGCGACTACGAATGGACCGCAATCAAACCGATGCTGCCGAACAAACCGCGTGGGGTTCGGCGCGTAAACGACCGTCGCGTGCTCCGTGGCGCGACCTGCCCGAGACCTATGTTCCCGCACCACTTGTTACAATCGCTTCGTGCGGTGGCGACGGGCTGCGTCTGGGACCGGATCATGGATGCGCTGGCCGCTGGTCATGATGCGGCAGTGCAGATGATCGATACCTCCGTCGTGCGCGTGCACCAGCACGGAGCGTGTATCTCGGACAACAATCACCAAGCTATGGGTCGCTCGCGAGGAGGCCTCACGAGCAAGATTCACGCGGTGGTCGACACCAATGGTCTGCCGGTCCATCTCGCGCTGACGCCCGGTGAAGCGCATGATAATCGGCTGTGTTCGGTTCTCCTCAGCGCCTTGCTCCCACAAACGATGTTACTCGCGGATCGTGGATACGACGCGGACTGGATCAGGGAGCTTGCCCGCCAGCAAGGAGCATGGGCGAACATTCCGCCGAAACGAAATCGCAAAGACCCGATCTGCTTCAGCCCGTATCTGTATCGCGCGCGGAACTTGATCGAACGGTTCTTCAACAAAATCAAGCAATGTCGGCGTGTCGCAACCCGATATGACAAACTCGCAGCCAACTATCTGGCGTTCGTCAAGCTCGCATCAATCCGAATTTGGTTGCGTGCTAACGAGTCCACGCCCTAGCCTCGAAAAATCGCTAACCGGTGCTTATGCTGCATCGCGGGCCCCTGCCCGCGGACGGCCTGAGTGGCTAGTACCGAGCACCTATACTGCGGATAGTTGGAGCGCATCGAAGACATGTATCGCATCGAGCGTATTCGTCCATCAGTTACTCAAGGCAAAAAATCCAATTTCTTCGGCGCCGGCAACAATCCTTTGCTCCGTTAGAAGCTCGAATTCGCTTTAGAACGATGCGCACCTTGCATAGCATGTCTGGATCTGCCGTACTTCGACCAAGCGATGAACTCGAACAACGATCATAGGGCTCGGCATCAGAGTCTCCCGATACCGTGCCGAGACCATGGTCGCCGGGGCCGCCCTAGGCTCCGCCTCCCACCGTGCCGACAATGACATCCTTGCCGTCGCGGATGGCTTGGTGAAGGAACGGCCTGCCCAGTAACTCGCCGCGTTCGTCGAACTTGAGGTCCTGACCGGCACCAGTGAAATCGATGGGCTCGTTTCTTCGGATGAGCGCCAGAGCTTCGGCACCCGTCGCCACCTTGGTGCCAGGCCCGTTCGTAACCGGGATGATCTGCTTGGCGAACTCAACAGGATTAGCGGATTTCGCCTTCTCTATGGCGACCGCGAGAACATTGATGGCATCGTACTGAAGCGCGGCGAACGGAAATACGGTGCCATCGGGTGCACCCAATGCCTTTACAAAGGCCTTGTATTCGGGTCTATCGAGTGGGCTGATCGGCTGCACATGCTCGATGCCTTCCGCAACTTCCTTGCCGACGTTCTTGACGAACGCGCTGCTGCCGTCGACGCCAGCTGCGGCTGCAATGGTAAGCGAAAAGACCTTGCCCTTGTAACCGCCTCGGTAGATCTCCTTCGCGATCGACGTAAACTGATTGACGTAACCCGGGACAAACACCGCATCCGGGTTCGCGGCAAACACCTTTTCGATTTCGGCCCGATAGGAGGGCTGGTCGGGCTTGAATTCCACATTCGATATCACGGCGCCGCCGCCATCCTGGATCGTCTTCAGGAAGGACGGGATCATCGTGGCGACGAATGGATTTTGCAGGTGAAGCAGGCCGATCTTCTTATAACCTCCATTCAGGATCGCACGTGCGGCCGGTGCTCCCCAGCTGGAAGCTCGGGCCTGGAAGCGCCAGACCAGCCCCTTCGTATCGCCCTCCGTCACTTCGTCGGCTGAACCCAGTACGGTGAGGACCACGTTTTTCTCGAGCGTCAACGGCCGGACTGCCAAAATGGGCGCCGATCCCCACACGGCCGTTACGGCAACGACCTTGTCGATATCCAAAAGCTTACGCGCCGCCTTTACGGCCGCGGTCGCACTGGTTTCATCATCTTCGATGAACAACTCGATCTTGCGTCCGCCGAGAACACCGCCCGCGTTGTTGATTTCATCCGCGGCAAGCTTGGAGGCCTTGACGATATCGGCGCCGTAAGGCCCTCCGCCACCTGTCAGCGGTGCCAGAACGCCGATCCGGATTGTCTCGCCGGATTGGGCGCGTGCAAGCGACGATATAAACGGGGCCAGCGCAATACCGCCCATCAACGCCCGGCGCGAAATCAGGTGATGCATGTCATTTTCCTCTTTTATAAACTGAAAAGTCGCTACTCGGCCGCCTCGCGCACGACGACGCCGTCCTCGATGTCAAATTGCAAGATGTCGTTGAAGCGGTTGAACGCGCCGGAGAGCGCTGTGCGCCATGTCAGCTCGACGATCTGGGCTTCGCTGAAATGTTGGCGCAGCCGGACGAAGATCTCGTCACGAGTCTTGTTCCAGCTATTGGTGACGGCGATGGCGTATTCCACCACCAGCTTGTCCAAATCATCAAGTTCAGGGTGGTTATGATAGTCGAGCAGCCGCTCTGCCCCCTCTTCCGATACGCCCTGAATAGCAAGTTTGGGTGCATGGTGGGATACGCAGTATGTGCAGCGATTAAGGAGAGAGACCGTCACGAGCGCCAATTCAAGATACCGTTTCGGCAGCACGGCCTCCTCAGACAAGTCGACCAGCATGGACCAGATATGCTGAAAGATCGGCGGCCGGTGCGCCATGACCCCGGCCTGGTTCTCAAACGCACCGTAGCTGGTCATCTTGTCCCAGAGCGGCTTGAGGCCGGCGGGAATATCCTCTTTGGTCTTTATCGAAATGCGCGACATGATGGCGTCTCCTATCAGTGCGTGACGTTTGGATTGGAGGGCTTGCGGGAAGACAAGCGATATTCCGATGACAGGCCATTTGGCCTGAACATCAGCATGACGATGAGCCCAGCCCCGATCAGGACCAGCCGGAGCGAGGCCGCTTGCTGTGCAGAGAAATACGGCACGAAGTCCTTGAGAAACCGCGTTCCTTCGAGCAGCACCATCACGGTGCAGGCCCCGAGCAGAAGACCGCGGTTGGAGCCTTTGCCACCGACAATGACACTCATGAAGGCGTAGACCGTGACAAATCCCGCGAACTCGCCGGGATCGATGTAGGTGAAATAAAACGCATGCAAGGTGCCCGCGAGGCCGATAACCGCGCCGCCGATCGCGAAAGCCTTCACGCGCAACGATAAAACGTCCTTACCCAATGTGGCGGCCACGACATCGTCTTCGCGCACGGCGCGGAGGGCGCGCCCAAAGGGTGAGCGAATGATGCGATCGAGCAGAAGGTAGACAAGGGCGATGAGTGCGAGACAAACCACGAGGAAGAAGGTTTCGTAACGCTCGCCGCCGACCAGTTCGACGAACGGCCTTGGGATGTCGCGGATGCCATTGGCGCCCCCTGTCAGCCATGTCTCGTTGGTCAACACCAACCGCACCGACTCCGAGAAAGCAAGTGTCGTAATCGCGAGATAGTCTTCGCGCAGCTTGATCGTGGCGAGCGACACCAGGGCCGAAATGGCCGCTGTCGCGGCAATAGCCGCCGCCGTAGCTGTTACTCCATCGACCCCTTGTTTCGAGAGTATGGCCGCCGTGTAGGCGCCTACCCCATAAAAGCCCGCCAATCCGAAATTGATCATGCCTGCCTGCCCCCACTGAATATTCAGCGCGAAGCCAAGCAGCACGGCCAAGGACACGAAGGTGAGGATTGCGACAAGGTATCCGATCATCGCCGAATCCTCGCAACGCCGAACAGTCCCTGCGGACGAAGCAGCAAGACAAGTGCAAGAACGACGAAGCTGATCCCCTGCCGGTAGGTCGTGGAGACCGCAAGAGCGGAGGTCTCCTCGACAACGCCGATGATAAGGGCACCGACGACTGCCCCAAACGGATTACCGATCCCGCCGACCACGGCCGCCGCGAATACGGAAACGAGGTAATTTGTTCCGATGAGCGGATCGACAATGCCATCGAGGGCGATCAGCATGCCCGCAAAGGCGGTCAAAACCCCGGAGATGGCCCAGGTCCAATCGACCGTGCGTTCCCGCTCGACGCCGCGAATCTCCGCCAAGTCCGGATCGTCCGCGATCGCGCGCATGGCACGCCCGAGGCGGGTGCGTCTCAGGAGCACAGCAACCAGGGCCATTGACGTGAGCGTCACGATCAGGATCACGAGTTGCTCGTGATTAAGCCGTAACCCGTTCCACAAGAGTGGCCGGGCGACAGGCACATCGAGAGTGCGTACATCGGCGCCGAAAGCAAATCGGATGATGTTCTCCAGCACGAAGGCAACGCCCATCGAGGCGACCAAGAGCGTGATGTGATCGGCATGCCGGATGTGACGGTAGATTCCTCGGTCGATGCCAACCGCGATAAGGGCCAGGGCTGCCGCCGCAATCGGCGCAGCCAGCAGGATGGGCGCGCCGAGCGAGGCGTTTACGGCATAGGCGAGGTAAGCGCCCATCGTGATCATCGCGCCGATGGAAAAATTCGCAAAATTGAGAATGCCATAGGTGAGCGAGAGTGCGATCGCGGGAAGCGCAATCAGCAAACCCGAGACCAGACCGTTAAGCAGCGCTTGCATCATCGCTGGTATCCTGCTGAAGGAGTTCGCCTCCTGCCTTTGTTCCTCCGAGGAACAGTGATTTCACCTTTGCATCGGACAGGAAGGCCGCGGCCGACCACATGCCCTTGATTTCACCACCCGCCAGCAGCAAGGCGTCATGCGAAATACGCATCGCCTCGATCAGGTTCTGTTCGATCATGATCACCGTGACGCCGGTGCGGTTCACCGCGGCGACAGCGTCGAGCATCGTGGTGACATAGCGCGGCGAGAGACCGGCGGAGGGCTCATCCAGCAGCAGGGTCGAGGGTCCGGCAATCAGCGCGCATCCCATCGCCAGCATCTGCCGCTGCCCGCCACTGAGCGTGCCGGCCGGCGCTTCGGTGCGCGGGACCAGGTCCGGAAAGAGATCGAGCACACGCTGTCGAGCTGCAGCAAACGCGCCGCGCGCGGCTTTCCGGTGAATGAACTCGAAACCGATACTGAGGTTTTCCTCGACGGTAAGGTTCTTGAAGACATTCCGCTCCTGTGGAACATAACCAAGTCCGGCTGCGGCGCGCGCGGGCGGCGGCAATGCTGTGATGTCGCGCGCTCCTATCCGAATTGTCCCCTGGCGAGGCCGCAGCAACCCTGCCATCGTCTTCATGAGGGTCGACTTGCCCGCACCGTTCGGTCCGGCGATGGTGGTGATCCGCCCCGGCTTTGCCTGCAAGCTTACCGTGCGGACGATGTCGGTTGCGCCGTAGCCCGCGGAAACAGACTCCAAGCGCAAAGATCCGGATACGCTGGTCATGCCTTTACCCCGAGATAGGCCTCGACGACGCGGCTATCGCTAGACACCTCGGCGAATGAGCCCTGCGTCAGGATTTTTCCTGCAGCCATGACATAGACATGGCGGCAAAGGGCCGCGACCACGTCGAGATCGTGCTCAATAATTAGGAAGTCCACGCCTTCGTCCGCGAGGCCGCGAATGGTGTCGATCAGGATCGCTTCCATGGCGGGTGCGACGCCGGCGGCGGGCTCATCAAGTAGCACGAGCCGTGGCGAAAGCATCAAGGCGCGACTAATCTCAAGGAGCTTTTTCTGGCCTCCGGAAAGCGCCGATGCGGGCTCGTCGGCGAGGCGCCAGAGATTGACTTTCAGGAGCGCCCCACGCGCCACCTCGATGGCCGCTTCCTCCTCACGGCGAACCCGGCCAGCTCGCGCAAAGATGCCCGTAAGGGTTTCGCCCGTCTGGCGGGGACGGGCAAGCAGCAGATTCTCGAGCACGCTCAGTTGCCCAAGCTCCCGCGAAATCTGAAACGTCCGCACAAGCCCACGGGATGCAAGCCGATGCTGGGGAAGCGCAGCAACCGCCTCTCCATTCAACCATACGCCTCCGCTGGTCGCGCGCTCGACACCCGAAATCACGTTGAGAAGCGTCGTCTTTCCTGCGCCGTTGGGACCGATCAGCCCGGTAATACGGCCATGTGGCAAATCCATATCGACGCCCGCGACGGCATCGAGCCCGCCATAGGATTTGGTCAAGCCACGGATCGCGAGAAGTGGATGCGCCTCCTCCACGCGGTCGGAGGATGCGCGGAAAGGCGTGGGGGTCGGTTCAGGAATCGTCCGAAACGCAAACCGACCGGACGAAGTCTCGACCGAAGCACTCATGCCGGAACATTAGGAGGCTTTGGAGCGCGCAGCGCATGACCGCGAAAATAAAAAGATTTTCCTCCCTGTCCTGCTCACGGCAGGCCAATCCTGTCGCGGTTGCGGCCGAGCGGGATGGGCTTGTTTCACGCCATCTTGAGCGACTTCGCTGCTTAAGTCTGCAGATGGCCACGAAGCGTTGCGGCGGCATAGTCCTGCCGGAACACGCCGAGACGCTGCAGTTCCGGGACCACGCCATCCACAAAGACAGCAAAGGAGTCGGGCAGGAAGGCTGGTGAGATCACAAAACCGTCCGCATCGCCGGAGGTGAAGATGTCCGCAAGCTCATCGGCAACTTGTCGCGGCGTTCCGCAAATCTGCGGCACGAGGACGCTTTGCCCGTATTTCCGGCCAATTTCGCGCAGGCTGAGCGCATTGTCCTTCGCGATCCGGGACGCCATGGCGATCAGGCTCTGGGTGCCGGTGCTGTGCAACTGTTCGACGGGCGCGTCGAGGTCAAGTTCTTTCAGATCGATGTTGGCATGGGCCGATAACGTCGAAAGTCCGACCAGCGGATTTACAAGGGCATTAGCTTGATCCCGCTTTTCGAAGGCCTCTTCGCGGCTGCGGCCGACGAAGGGCATAATGGCAATGAGCGACTTGCAACCGCCCTCGACACGGCCCAACCGGGCCGCTTCCTCGTGGATCGCCTGCGTCGATCGTCTCATGTGCTCACGCGTCGGCGCAATGTTGAAGATGACCTCGGCCCATTTGACCGCGAAGGCACGCCCCCGGTCGGATGCGCCCGCCTGGATGATGACGGGCCGCCCCTGCGGTCCGCGCGGGATATTGAGCGGCCCCCGCGATTTGAAGTAGGTGCCGACATGGTTCACGTAATGCACCTTGGCCGGATCGGCGTAGAGGCCTTTGGCCTGGTCCAGCTGCAAGGCGCCTTCGTCCCAGCTGTCCCAGAGTTTCGAGATCAGCTCCATGAATTCGTCGGCCCGGTCATAGCGCTGATCGTGGCTGAGGTGGCTTTCCAAACCGAAATTGAGCGCCTCGCCGTCGTTCATCGAAGTCACGACGTTCCAGGCCACGCGACCATTTGAAAGGTGATCAAGCGTGCTGAACTCACGTGCGAGATGATAGGGTTGGTCGTAGGTGGTGGAGCGGGTCGCACCGAGGCCGATATGATGGGTTGTCGCCGCCAGCGCGCCAAGGATGGGCACAGGATCCATCCGCGTTGAATCCTGATCGCCATACCGGATACCGATCTCCTTGTCGCCGCCGAAGCGGTCCGCAATCGCGAGGCGATCGGCGAAGAAGATCAAGTCGAACTTACCGCGCTCCAGGGTTCGCGCCACCTCCGTGTAGTAGTCGAGGGAGAGAAACGGAACGGCGTGTGCGGGATTGCGCCAGAGCGCATGGCTGTGCGCGACGGGCCCGGCGATGAGAAAGCCGGCGAGACTCATATGACGGGACGACACTAATTCACTTCCACCTAAGGGAAGCGCCATAGCTAACAAATCCGTCTGCCCATGGCGATAGGAGGCGCTTGCCGCTCGCAAAAAGGAAGTCCATCCTAAACATTTCCTATTTTCAAGGATAATTCGAGCGACTTTACCAAGCTTAGTAGATCAACATCCCATGAGCTGTCGTGCTCAAAGAGACCGAGGTCGCCGGTTGGAGGGGCCCGGCCATTTTACTCGGCGACTATGGCCATCAGCGCGGTCTGCGGCATGCGAAGGACGGGCGACAACCAGCCCTTCCCCTGCAACGGTTTCTCCGCCGCTTTCGCCATCTCGGACTTCTTGAGTGAAGCGATGTTTTCGGCGGCTTCGTTGCCCACCCCTCGCGGACGGCTTCAAGAATACCTCGCACCGGCACACGTTCAACATTCCCGCCCCCAGGTAGGAACGTAGAACTTGGCTTCGAGGAATGGAGCTCAACCGCAACCATTGTGCTGCCCACAGCGGTCGCGGAGGCTCCCAAGGGGCATATGGCGGCCCGTCCCGCGGCCCCGCGCAGCAGTTCACTGCTTCGGATGGAGGTTCGCATGGTTGACGAGACCGAGGAGGAAGTGTCGCCCGAGAGGGCAGCCGAGATCCTAGGCATTTTGAGACCTCTCGTTTACCAGAGGATGGATGCGGCAAGCTGCCGTATCGCGTGGTCGGGACCGACCGGAGAATCCGTGCTGACGACGTCGTGACGTTGAAGCGGCTGGAGGACCAGCGGCGTTCCTTCGCAGCGGCCCTTTCGGCCGACACGGAATATCTCGAAGAGCACTATGCCCAACCCAGTCAAAGCTCCTCTCGCGTCTAAGACTGACAAAGCGCTATCAGTGAGGACCGCTCAGATGCCCCAACAGCAGCGTGAAACCCGAAAGACGGTGCTAGGCACCATCGGCTCCGGGAACGTGTTCGCAGACCTTGGTCTTCCAGATGCTGAAACCCTGCTCCTAAAGGCAAAGCTCGTCTCCAAGATCGACGAGGTCATCAAGCAGCGCGGGCTCACTCAGGCCGAAGCCGCCAAGATCACGGGCCTGTCGCAACAGGAGCTATCCGCGCTCCGAAGTGGCCAAACCGACGATTACAGCCTGGAGCGCCTTCGTGGACTGCTTAGCAAAAGTGTAAACTAGAGAGCTGCAAATGAGCTCCAATCGAATGCTAAGTGTGATCTGGGACGACGCGCCCCGACAACTGTGCCGCACTGCGCAAGCTCATCGCGTCACTTCAGCAGGCCCTCGTCGAGTAAGGGCGGCCGGCACCGGATTGAACGGCCTGACCTTTCAAGGCTGCTTATGGGAGTAGAGCGGACGTCCTCACGGCATGATCCAACCGACGCAAATGACCCCAAGCAGACATTGCCAGAGCGTAGGGACGTGCAGCCAGCTCGATGACGGGTTGCTATCCCATCCAATGTGGGGTGGGCAGATTCTTCTTGCGCAAGAATTCTGGGTTGAACAGCCTGGATTGATAGCGCTGTCCGCCATCCGCGAGGATGGTCACGATGGTTTTGCCTGGACCGAGGTCGCGCGCAAGCCGCATGGCTCCAACGACATTGATAGCGCTCGAGCCACCCAGCACCAGCCCTTCATGCTCGATCAGATCGAATAGAACAGGCAAGGCTTCCTCGTCCGTGATCTGATATGCCGTATCAATTGGTGTGCCTTCCAGGTTCTTGGTCACACGTACTTGCCCGATACCTTCGGTGATTGACTCTCCTTCTGTCGTCAGCTCGCCTTTGGTAAACCAATTGTAGAGAGCGGCCCCCATGGGATCGCTGAGCGCAATCTTAATGCCGGGATTTCGTTCTTTAAGGGCTCGCGCGACCCCACCCAAAGTACCGCCGCTCCCGACGGCACAAGTAAAGCCGTCGATTCTTCCGCCCGTTTGTTCCCAAATCTCCAGCCCAGTTGTGCGGTAGTGGCCCTCGCGATTGGCAACGTTGTCGAACTGATTAGCCCAGAACGCACCGAGTTCTTCGGCGAGCTGACCGGAATAGCGAGCGTAATGACTGGGATTTGAATAGGGAACGGCGGGGACCAGTCGCAGGTCTGTACCGCACAACCGCAACATATCCTTCTTCTCTTGACTTTGCGTGTCAGGCATCACGATCACGCTTCGATAACCGCGTGCATTCGCGACGAGCGCAATGCCGATGCCGACATTTCCGGCCGTGCCTTCGACGATGATACCGCCCGGCCCGAGCTTGCCGCTTCGCTCAGCATCGTTGACCATGGCGAGGGCCGCGCGATCCTTGATCGACCCACCAGGATTGAGAAATTCGGCCTTGCCGTAGATCTCGCAGCCTGTGGCCTCTGACGCCATTCGCAGCCTAATCAATGGCGTATTGCCGATGGAATCCAAAAATCCCGTTCGGATACCGTTCATCACCTGCCCACCTTAGCGCAATCGCAACTTTAGGCTGCTCAATGGACAATTTCGTCCTGTAGTTCGGGCGATATAGGCAACGAATTTGGCGTCAAACCCACCCAATCGACAATTCTATTCTGCGCCG
This sequence comes from Bradyrhizobium sp. Arg237L, assembly GCF_029990105.1. NCBI lineage: Bacteria > Pseudomonadati > Pseudomonadota > Alphaproteobacteria > Hyphomicrobiales > Nitrobacteraceae > Bradyrhizobium > Bradyrhizobium sp. Arg237L. The sequence goes on from NZ_JAQMIL010000132.1 coordinate 10,759, forward strand.
TGTTTCATTTCCGCTTGTGGCCCCAAAGCCCCACGCATGGCCGCTTGAGCGTCTCTTGTTGGGAGACAAGCGGGCATCCAGGCCCTCAATCCGAACGTTGAACTGGGTCATCGCTGGGACGAAGGTCGGCTATCGCCCTCCACGTCAGCCCTCCGATAGAACGTCGCCGCGACCTTCCTGGGATCCATCACCGGCTTCACGCCGGCGGCCGCGAGCTCCTTCTTGACCACCAAACCACCCCTTGCCGGAAGCCCCAAGTGAGACCATATTCCGCCTCATGTGAGGATGGAGACGATGATGCTCGCTTTCGGCAATGTGGCGGATGTGTTGGGCTTGGGCACCAAACAGCGGCTGTCCGACTCGCCTTTCGCACTGATCACCCGGATCGAGGGCGGTCTGCCCGTGGCGGCCCTGGACCGGGTTGCACGCCTCCTGGCGCCGGACGACGCCCAATTCAAATACCGGCTCGTTCCCAAGGCGACCTATGAGCGCCGCAAGGCTGCGCACAAGCTTTCCGCGGAGGAAGGCGGACGGCTCGCCCGCGTCGCCCGCGTTTGGGCACTGGCGCTCGAGGTCTGGCAAGCGGAGGCTGCCGCCCGCGACTTTCTGTTCCGGCCGCATCCCATGATCGAGGACAAGCGGCCCATCGACGTCGTCATCCAAAGCGAATTCGGGGCCGAGTTGGTCATCGATATT
>NZ_JAQMIL010000133.1:0-11427 GCF_029990105.1 Bradyrhizobium sp. Arg237L
ATCGAAATCCGAAGCCCGTGCAGTTCATCCAGCCAAACGTTCTCGACCGTGCCTGCCTTTCCGTCGGTAAGAACGACGGCGCTGCCGATCAATTCGGATTGCGCCGCACCGTACTCACTCAAAATTCTTGACGCACGGAGCTTCACCGATGGCATTGCTCGTCCTGTTCGGCCGAGCCGTGTGTGCTGTCCCCAGGCGCCTCAACGCCGACGTTTGTCCGAGCGCTCAGCATCGAGAATGATTGAGGGCGACTGCTCTTCCAATTCGCGAAGCCGGTCGATTTGCATTCTAAGGTTCGCCGGTAGCTCCGGCTCTGCTTTCAGCGACGCGCGTAACCTCTCGCCGATTTCTCGAACGATGGCCCCGGCTGTGGACGTAGTCAATGTCGATGCGGTTGCGCATAATGGAGCCTTCGGTAGGAACAACGCCACCGGCAAGCCGACATCAGTCCAAGCGCTCCCCCCGCGACCGATCGGGGCGCGGCTGGCAGTTTTGAATGAACTGGAGACCGCCGCTTTTGGCTATCTGCGCGAGCGCTTGTTTTGACAACAGCGGGTCTTTGGTAGCGACCTTTGGCTATCTGCGATATGCGCCGGGTTGTTCACCAGCGAGCAGCGGTCTCGTGTTTTGAAAACCCTGGCAGACGCTTTCGTTCCAAATTTCTGGCCGCGACAGCGATGTTCCATTCGGAAGGAGGAACCCGGTAGCAGCTAGTCGCGGGGGCGCTATGGCGGCAACTTCCGATGTGGGCGGAGACATCGGCCGCAGCATTCGGGAACCATTCCTGACAGTGCCCGGTTAGTTTGGGGGCTGATGAAGGCGACCATTGCCATGAGGACCGAATATCTCGCTGCGATTGTGATAGCTGTTCTCGCCGCGGGTACTGGGCTGGCAGTCAATTCTGTCCGCTCGCTGCCTTCCGAAAGGCGGTCCATGCCGGGTGCCGTGCAAATAGCGGACCGATTAACTGAGGCCGTGGATCTGCTTCGGTCCGGCGTTTAACGGCCGGCGCAACTCAAAACGGCGGCGCTGCCAAAGTCATGGGGATCGCACCCGTTCGGCAGAGCGATTGGCTTGTCGAATTCACAGCCGAAGCCCGCGCGCAGCGATACTTAGCGCTTCGTCCGGTAAGGAATGCTGTAACGCCTTTACCTCACATCCCATGGCGCTCGCATCCATACGTCGCGTTGCTCGTCCGTCGCATTGAACGCGAGACTAGGTCCGCTGCTTCTGCCTGCCGCAACGTCGCGTCCGCTACTTCGGATATTGGCCCTGACCGCTATGATGAATGTCCGCATTCGAGGGCAAAGCGGAAAACATGGACTCACTCCCAGTTCTTCTCAGTTTGACCCGATTCAGACATCGTGTGCGGACCCACTCACTCGATCACTTCGGGGGTACCGAGGCTTGGCTCGCCGGTCGGGGGGCCGTTTTCTGAAACCGTGCCCGTGGCTGACGCCCTGTCCTCTGAATGTGACGGGCATAGGTGGCATTCAATTTCGCTTCAGCGGCGGCCGCCCACGAATTGTCTTTCGCTGTCATGCTGTTCACCGGGCCGATCTTCTTTGAGCAGAAACGATGTGCCCGTGGCGACGGATCGACCAAAAGATCACTCGCTTGCGCTTGCCGCGCGTTTCAGAGTCACCACAGCAGTCCCCCCACCGGATGCCGGTGTAGGATTCTTATACGTGAGCTCATCGCCGTTGATCGCGATGAAACGCTTCTGATTCGTATTGTCCCACGCGGGAAAGCTGCCGCCGATAATCTGTAAGGATATTGAATGTTCAGATTCATTTACTTTGTAGTCGCCAAACATCACGATTATCCCCTCCAGAGCGGCTCTGCTTTCCCCGGGAAGCGGAAAGTCGCGGCGGCCAAATTTTGGTCGTCCCGGACGCATGAGATTGATTGAGAAGTGATTTGCTGCATCGAACATAAAATATCCTTTCGGATCGGAACCAAATACTTTGGTTGCTTTCCCGGTCCTTTCATTCTCGTTTACAAATGAAATGACGCTCCAAGTGCCTACAAGCTGCTGTTTGAGCGGCTCTGCCGCTCCCGCGGTCAACGTGCCGCATGTAAGAGCTGCGGCTATCGGAATTGACAATAGTGCTTTCATGGTGCTCCCTCTGGTTTTCAGGCAGTTTCATCTATAACGGGTTCTGGGCTGTGCCGCCGAGCTTAGTCAGAGCCTCAAGATCAGTGTGCTGGGCACTCGGCGGTCAGTGGGGCAATTCATCCCACAATGCCGCACCGACGGCCAGTACTGGATTGACCACACCAAGACGTGGGCATGCGTTCGAAAAGGGCAATCGGCCGAAACGCTACGTGCCACCCCGAAGGTTATGCCAGGTGGCCCCACGATCATGTCGGCGATCCCGCGGAAGCCGTCGAGCGAGAAGGCCGGGGCCTGTGGGGCAAGACAGGACAGCGGCCGTTGGAGCGTTCGGCGTGCCGAGAGTTGCTTGTGATCGCGAGAACGCCGGCAACGAAGGTCCGGTTCTGGCCCAAAGCGGCGGTCCCCGATTGTCCGCTCTCGCGCCGCTGTTGGGGGCTAAGCAGACGTGAGCGCTGAAGGGTCCCGTTGCTTTTATGAGTACCCGCCTTAACGATGGTGATGGTGTGCGCTCGATGCTGGCACGGTTCGCATCGAGGTTGCGGTGATGCATGCGTGAAGCGCTGGCGCCGCCCTTGCCGATGGACTTGCAACAGTGGCAAACCGAGGTCGGAGCCGCAGTGCCCGCGCCAGGCAGAGGTTTGACTGAAGGAGGGTCCAAGACATGAAGAAGACAATAGCTGCCTTGGTCACGGTCGCATCGGTGGCCGGGTCTCTGACCACGACGCCTGCCCGTGCCCAGCGCGGCGGCCCCTATTACCCCTATTACTATGGCCCAAGCTATTACGGCCACTACGGCGGCCCTCGGCCTGCCCCTGGTTCCGACTACAACGGACCTTGCGGTTGGCAACGCCAGCGCTTCTGGGACGGCTCTGGCTGGCGGGTTCGCACCGTCAAGATTTGCTACTAAGCAGGGATCTACCGGGGTTGCCGCAGACTTCCGCGACAGAGACCGGGCATGGCGCCCTCCGCAATGTCGTCCGGGTCCTTCCGAGAGCGTGGTTTGGTGCGGGGGCCGCGCGACGGCCCGGTATGAAGATATTTGCAATTCATCATATCGCGGTAAATTATATCCTCTCCACTGCCCGCACCGGGAGATGATCGAGTGTCCGTCGTCCCGACCACATCACGCCGACATATTTGACGCTGCACCGGATGACGATGCCACGCCGTTCGAGCCAATCCGTTCTGACCTTCCTGCCGCGCACGAGGGCTTCGGCGAAGCGATGTACCAGCTTGACCTCGTCGCCGCGCTTGAATGGACCGTTATCGTTGACCTGTCTCATTCCTTGCCGTCTCGATCAGTTCGCGGACTGCATCGCAGTCCTCGATTACAGTGGCGAACTTTGGTGCGGCAATCGTTGAAGGAGGGCTCAGGGCCGTCCGGCCACCTCGCGGTTTCGACCATCTGCAGGGCAGTAGTGTCGTGAAGCGTCATCAGCACTATGATTGTCAACCGCAGCGCCTGCTCGTCGTCGTCCACATCCGGGTGACCGAGGTAATCGCTTCGTTCGCGCGGTCTGCGGCGAGCAAACACAGCTTCTCATGCTCACGGGATGAAAGCATGGTTATTCCCCTTTCGTTTCTTTTTAGTGGGTCGGCTTTTGTTGTCTGAGTTGTGTGCACTGCAGCGCCGCCGCGCCAGTTCGGCTCGCGGCATCGTGTTCGCGACAAAACCATTGTAGGGATCTGGTCCATGCAAGCGGATGCGGCCACCAAACTTGGCTCGCGGTTCACATCCACGCCTCCACGATCTTCTCGTCGTCCATCGCCGCCCGCGGCATCCGGAACAGCCCGCACATCTCCATGCGGCGATGATGTCGAGCGTGCCGTCCTTACCGGCCGCTGCGACCGCGTTGTCCTGTCCCAAGACTAGGACACCAGCTCAATCGAAGGGTCCGAAACACATGTCCGATCGTCCAAATCTCGCATTCTGGCACGATGATGGGCCTTAGCCCCGGCACCGTGCGGGTCGCACGCCGCTCACTTGCGCTGCTGCTTGATCGCCCACAGCCGGTAGGCTTCGTCCTCGTAGGGATCATCAGCGATCGGCGGCGGGATCAGCTTCACCTGCCGCTCTCAGGATGAGAGCAATGTCGACACTCCCTATCAAGCAGGCCGGATCGATCGGAGCGGCGAGCGGTGGATTTTTGAGCCGCCGCCGAAGCCAAGCTCGCAGAGCAAGCTGGTCGAGCCGCAGCGCCGCTTTCAGGAATGCCTCGAAAACCGCTGGCGCTGCGCTGCGTCGAGCCGTGCCCAGCCTTGCATCGTCGCCTCGGTCAGATCAGTGCGCCGCATCTCGCGTGAACCCTTAAAACGAAATTCAGCAAACGAAAATCGAAAAACGAAAATCTGAAATATGCGGAAGGACCGGGGTCGCGCGGCCCCCGCACCAACCCGCGCGCTCGGAAGGACCCGGAAGGCAGTGACGGCCTGACACCCCCTCAAGGTACTGTGGGGGCCATAGGCAAGCGGGGGGACCGCTGCGCGGGGGGCGTTGGCTTCTGAAAGCTTCATAGACGCGGGCCCCGGAGTGGAATGAAAACGATAACGATCCGGCATTTCTAACAGCGCGCAGACGGGAATACTCTCCTTGTGCACCCCATCGGGATAACTCGCTGGCGGGACGTCGGAAAGGCAACAGGCACTTGAGATGCAGCTTTCACCGTCTCGTGGTTTGGTCGCGCGTGTCGGACTATTTGCGCCTCGGTTGGCTGGCGCTGCCAACCCTGGACGGCACCGATTATGGCTATTGGCGGTGCATATGGTGTGGCTGTGTGACTGCCCGATGGTGGAGCCAACATGGTCTGGCGGTGCGCGATGTGGCGCATGACGAACCGCGAGGCGCTAATCTTCGTCGCGGCGGTGGTCGTCATGGTCGCGCTGGCGGTACTGGCTCAGTGGATGGTCGCGTAGCTCAAATCGGTCAGGCTGACCGATTTGCCGCTATAGACCCATGATCGAGGGAAGGCGGCATGGCAGATCGGGATGATTCACCGGCCTATCAGATGCTCCCACGGAGCGCGCGGCGGGTGTTCGCTGCGATCGAGCGGACCATCGGCAACGGCACCAGCGCGACCGTGAGCTACCTTGAATTCAGCGTGGATCACAACATTGGGCACAGGTCGATTTCGCCATCATTGAAGCTGCTCGACCGCCTCGGCCTGATCGAGATTGAGCCGGGCAAGCGCCTGACCAACACGTTCTCGCTTAGCAACCGCTGGCGCAGCATTGATGAGGTCGAGGCCAAGCGGCTGGCGGCACTGGCGCGTGAGGTGAAGCCGCATCGAACCTTTGGCGAGCCGCCGGAGCCGAAGCCGGTGAAGCCACCGCCGCCGAAGCCCGTGACGGTCGAGCGACCGCGCGCCACGCAGCGCCGGGTGCCGTCGCTACCGACGACGCCGTGGCAGGATGACGGTCGGTGATCGGCGGGCCTACTTGCTCTGCGGCTTGAGCGCCCGCAGCCGGTTTCCTCTCCGTTGTGTCCGGCACGCTATCCGCCGCAATCCCTAGCGGCTTGCCCCAGCCGATCCGCCCGGTGCATCTTCTCTAGCGTGGGCACCAAATCACGCGAGACCATCTACGGCGCGTCGATCCGGGCAGCGGCAGAGCGGGCGGCCGAAGCACGCAAGCAAGCCGACCGGCTCGCCTGCGAGGCATGGAACAAGCGCATGCTCGGCTTCCAGGGACCGGCGCAGCCGTCCCCCGCGCTGGGTGACGCGCTGAACGCCGGGTACACCTATTTGGAGGTGAAGTGCCTTGGCTGCGACACCCACCAGACCGTTGCGCTCGACATCGTGCGACGGCCGAAGGCGACGCCGGTCCATGAGCTGGAACGCTACATGCGCTGCAAGGAGTGCTCACAGGTTCGAGGCTATCCCTACAAGCGGAGCCATCTGGTCGCGCTGCGGCCGAACAAGATCACGGCGAGCGATCCGCCATCGCACTGGTGGCCGGGCGAACGGTAGAAGGTGAAACGGGAATGTCGAAGCGGTGGGGGGCTATCCTGCGCGGCCATGATGATGACCTGCGAGACTGGCGCGAAATGCTCAAGCCACCATTTGACCCTTGGATCGAGGTACATGACCCCGACCATGTGCTGCGATCAGCCTCTCTTGACGGCCTGACATCGGCAATTGAGGTGCGCGACCGCGTCGTCGCTCACATTGAGCGACTAAATGGCACGATGTCTGTGATGCGAGACTGTGAGCCGCTCCAGTTTTCTGGTGTCGCCGAACTCGCACCGGACGGCAAGGTTCACCGAACAGTTTTCATGGAGGCGGCATTCCGGTTGCGGGGGCTGAGAATTGCCGCACCAGTCATGACGACGGGACTTGACGGTAAGCCAGCGCCACAGCCACCTCCCAGACCAAGTGAAGCGCAAAACTGGTCGGCAATCGCAGATAACGACGAATTTCTGGAAGATGCGCTGATGCACTTCAGCCTCGCGCGCCCACCAATGTTCTGGTTCGAAATATACAAGGCGCTCGAATGTTTGATGGACAGGTCTGGTGGTGAGACCGCTTTCCTCGCGCTTGGCTGGGCTAAGCGTGACGATGTCAAACAATTGAAACAGACCGCGAATTGGTCGAGGCACGCCCGGCGCAGGTTTAAGAAGCCTTCACCGGCAACGACTGAGGAAGAAGCGAAGGTCTTGATGAGGTACCTGCTGCGGACAGCATTTGAAACCGCAGCCAAAAGCCCACCCCAGAACCAAGACTGATCGGTAAATGTGCAATCTATACTCGATCACCACTAACCAAGCCGCGATCGCCGCGCTCTTTCGCGTCATCATCCGCTACGTCGGCAACCTCGCACCAATGCCCGGCGTATTTCCCGACTATCCGGCTCCAGTGGTGCGCAACACCGTCACCGGCACCGAGATGACCCTGATGCGCTGGGGCATGCCGCCGCCACCGCGCACAGGCGGGCCGCCGGTTACCAACATCCGCAACACGTCATCGCCGCACTGGCGCATGTGGCTCAAGCCGGAGAGCCGGTGCTTGGTCCCCGCCAATAGCTTCGCCGAGTACGCGCCGGAGCCGAACCCAGAGACGAAGAAAAAAGACGTGGTGTGGTTCGCACTCAACGATGACCGGCCGCTATTCGCATTCGGGCGCATCTGGACCAAGTTCAAGGGTGACCGCGGCACCAAGTCCAAGCCGGTGCCGCATCAGGTCTATGGCTTCCTTACGACCTCGCCGAACGCCATCGTCGCGCCGATCCATCCCAAGGCGATGCCGGTGATCCTGACGACGGACGAAGAGCACGACGTGTGGATGCGCGCACCGTGGGACGAGGCTAAGGCGTTGCAGCGGCTATTGCCGGATGACGCGCTGAGGATCGTGATGCGTGGCCCTGACAAAGAGGAGAAGGCCGCAGCGTAGCCAGAGCTATCGGGGGATAGGATCAGTAATTGCGTGTGCTCTGATCACTGCTACGCAGCGCGCTGCTTCCTCCGAGCGGTTCTTGCCTTTGCAACTTTCTTAGGTTGCTGATCGGTGACCGTGACCCGAGCGATAGCTCCAAGGGACGAACTCAACACCTCGCGTTGCGCTGCAAGCCAATGTGCCGTGGCATGCCCGTCTTGGCAACCGCTCTCAATCCAAAGCTGGTAGGCGCGCTCACGGATCGCATGTTCCAATTCCTGTATGGCGATTGTCTCCTGCTTGGGAAGGACCAACGTGTCAGAGCGCAGTAAGCAAATTCTAAACAACGTTCTCGCCTCGGGCATTAAGCCGAGAGCACGATGTTGATGGTATAGGTGTTTGTTCCTACCTTCGACCTTATGCGCTCGACGAAGGCAAGTGGGATGGCATCTATCTCTGCCGCCGCAAGGGCGATGACCTGATCTATGCAGGCAAGGTCGACCACGGCTTCGACAAGACTTCAGCGGCCGAGCTGCAGAAGCGCCTAAAACCACTGATCCGCAAGACGCAGCCTTACACGAAGCGGATCGCGCACAAGGGCATCTGGGTCGAACCGAAGCTGCTGGCCGAAAATCGAGTATCGTGCCAAGTCAGCGGAGGGAAAGGTCCGCCATCCATTCTTCAAAGGACTGCGGGAGGACCTGTGATGCAATTGGTGCGCCCGCTGCGACAATAGCTGGTGGGTCTGGCGAGAACCCTAACGCTTTTAGGAGCGACCGGAAGCCTATCAAGCTAGTTCGTGCCAGGACTGACCCGCCGCATTATCCTCTAAGAGCGCGTTGCCCAATCCGGAGCGTGTGAGGTGCGACCGCATGTCCGATACCGAATGAAATGCGGACGACAGTCACACGAGGCGGGACCGCCGCTTTTGACCCGTTGCAGACATCCCGCGATCAGAGATACTCCATGCAAGAAGCTATCCGGAAGATGACTGTGGGTGCCTCTCTCTACGAACCAATCAACGTATTTAAGCTGATGGGGCCGGACATCGGAATAGTCGATGGGCCATTCGAGCATTTGACCGTGGGTGGCGTCACGTTGCCGCTGCCTTTCACTACGCGGATGACGGTCGTGCGCCTTTCGAATGGTGATCTGTTCCTGCAGTCGCCGATCAAATTTGATGAGGCGCTGGCAAGCGAGCTGCAGCGGATAGGGACAATCCGACATCTCGTGTCACCCAACCAGTTTCACTACGCTCATATCGGGGAGTGGTCGAAAGCCTTTCCCGACGCGATCCCATGGGCTTCACCGCGTGTACGCCAAAGAGCGCGCGCTCGGCACATCGATGTCACGTTTGCGCGAGACCTCGACTTCAGTCCGCCGGAAGAATGGCGGCAAGACATCGACCAGACGCTATTTCCCGGTGGGTACTTCAAAGAGTTCATCTTCTTTCACAAGAAATCGAAGACCCTGGTTCTCACGGACACGATTATCAACATCGAGTTGGATAAGATGCCCGAACCTTGGCGAACGGCGACAAAGCTCAGCGGGATGTACCATCCCCGCGGGCAAATATTCTTTGGCATGCGGCCGCCGCTGCTACTGCAGCCGCGAAAGGCTAAAGCAGCATTCGCAAAAATCCACTCTTGGCGAGCGGAGCGCATTATACTCAGCCACGGCCGGTGTTTCGAGTCTCATGGCGCCGAAGTCATCAGGAGGATATTTGGAACGCCGGCGCCTTGAAAGTAAAACTCGTTCGGCCGCGCCGAGAGCCAATTTCCGCCTTCGGGCCCAAGCGGTCCCAACCGCAGCGCAGCAGTCTCCCGCCTTACAGAAATGTGCTATCCTTTCGGTCGGAGGCGCCGACCGCGCCCACCTCGATTCAGGACCTCCTCGCTTGCGGCGAGGTGATCCGATGAAACGACGCGAATTCATCAGGCTTGTCGGCGGGGCGGCGCTCCCGAGGGAATGATGGCCTACCAAGAAACTTTTGTTCAGCGACACCAACACCGGATCTACGTCCGAGATCACCCCGGGGCGGAACCGGCGATCATTCTCATGCACGGATTTCCGGACAACGTACACCTGTACGACCGTCTGTCTCCTTACCTCTCGCCGCCGCGCCGGGTCGTGCTATTTGATTTTCTCGGGTGGGGCAGTTCGGATAAGCCGTCCGGCTACTCTTACACCACCGACAATCAAGTTGGTGACCTCGACGCCGTCATCACCCAACTGGGGCTCGGGCAAGTCGTCCTCGTCGCGCACGACGCCTCGGGCCCTCCGGCCATCGATTGGGCATTGGCCCACCCTGAGCGCGTAGCCGGCCTGGTGTTGTTGAACACGTACTACTGCGAAATGCCGACGCTCCAGCGGCCGGAGGCGATCTGGCTCTTCTCCACGCCGGTGATCAGAAGCGTCGCGAGGCCTGTGTCGCGGATGTTCGGGAACTGGCTCTTCCGCCGGATGTACTGGTGGCAGGTTGGGAGGTTCATCCGAGACGCGGAGGTCAGACGGGAGTTTGTGCCGCTGCTGTATCAACAGTTCGACGCCACGCCCAGCGCCCGCCCTGCCTTCTTTCGCCTGAACGAGGACTTACTGCCCATGGTCCGATCGCGCTCACAAATGATCCCCAAGCTGAAAGAGTTCAGACGCCCGGTCCGGATCATATTCGGCGACGCCGATCCTTCCCTGAACAGCGGCGTCGCCCGGACCTTTCACGAGTTTCTCCCGGGCTCCGAACTATTCCTGATCCCGGGTGCTCGACACTTCGTCCAACTGGATGAGCCGGAGCAGGTGGCGCGGTTAATCCTGGCCATGCCAGGGCCGGGGAGTACGACGGCCTAATGCCGGTAACAGAATCGGCCACCGAACCCGGCGCGCGTTTAGCTTCGTATGTCGATCGCATCGTCAGGGGCAGGAAACCCTGCCGACCCAAAAGTGCAGGCTCCCACGGCGGTGGATCTAGGGTCATGTGTGGCACCACTTCGCTTCCTCTGAAATGGTAAAGCAGCGGATGCCAGTCTCGGCTTACCTAGAGGCAGGCTTGTTCGTGGTCGCGGCGGCCGCCGCATTGTTCGCAGCGGCCGGCACGGTCACCATCCCGGGCTTTTGGGCCTATCTCGCAATCTTAGCCGCCGTCATGATCATTTCGTTCGCAGCGCTCGATCCGGACCTCCTGCGCGAACGTATGCGGCCAGGCGGCAAGAAGCCGCCGCTCGCGCTCAGGATCTTCTCGCTCGTTCTGTTCATGCACTGGATCGTTGCCGGGCTCGACCGTGGCCGTTTCCATTGGAGCGACGATGTGCCCGACTGGCTACAAGGCCTTTGCCTGCTGACGGTCGCGGCCGGTTATGCCCTGGCACTATGGGCGATGCGCGTGAATCGGTTTTTCTCCTCAGTCATTCGTATCCAGACCGACCGTGGCCAGCACGTCGTCACCACGGGACCCTACGCCTTCGTCCGCCATCCAGGATACACCGCAGGGATTCTGATTATAGCGGCAAGCGGACCCGCACTCGGATCTTGGCTCGCGGCCGCGCTCGTTGTGATCTTCAGCCTGCCGTTTCTGCTCTATCGCGCTATCACGGAGGATCGAATTCTTCAGGTAGAGCTTGCGGGCTATTCGGATTACGCCGCGCGGGTCCGATGGCGGCTCATCCCGGGGATTTGGTGAAAGCCCAACCTCATTTGGCAAAGCATGCTCCTCACCAAACCGGGCCGTTGCCATCTCAGAGAGGAAGCAACCGAGCCATGTCTGAAAGTGGCCCTTCTGAGACATGCCGACCGCTATGATGGATGTCCGCATTCGAGGGGCAAAGCGGAAAACATGGACACGCACCAGGTTCTTCTCAGTTTGACCCTTTGCGGACATTCTGGGCTATCGAAGTGCAAGCACCAGCAGGACGTGATCACGCCGCCCTACCCACGTCGTTCGATCCGGTG
>NZ_JAQMIL010000134.1:0-11312 GCF_029990105.1 Bradyrhizobium sp. Arg237L
ATCGGTCTCGCGGACTTCGAGGAGACGTCGGCTTGGCTGTTGGAGGTAGTCATGCACGACCTTGCCCAGCCCGAGCGTAAGGTCGGCCAGTATGTGAACCGCGGACACCACCTCGAGAACTGGCAGATCAGCTACGGGTGCCAACGCATGAGGCGTGAGATGGAGCGCCGCCGGCCCGGTCCACGCGCCCTTTATCGTGACATCCTCGAGATGATATTCGACCAGTTCACAGATCCGCGGACTGCCGTCGACGTGCGGAATGATCTTGAGAAGGAAGTTCGGCTCCTTGAGAGCGGCTTTGACTTGCATTAGGTCGGCCGCGCGGTGCTTGTATCCCGTCGTGCCGGTTGCTACCCGCAACGGACCGTAATCCAGAGTGCCGATGAGCGTATCGACTTCAGTCCGCAGCGTCGGCTGAGCCAGCTTTTTCGGAAAGCCCCAGAGCTCGCGGCCGCCGGCGATCGGCCCCTCATCGTTCAGGAACATGCAGTGGGTATAGCCGCCCCTGCGACCGCGGAACGACACCGGGATGACTTGGCCACTCTCGGTGTAGTCGCCAAAACCACTGGAATCCGGCATGCGGATGAATTCATATTTGACCAGCGCCTCGCCTTCGTCAAATTCGAGCGGAGCCGGAACAACCGATCGCAGCTTCGCCGGATCGGTGCGATAGGTGATGACAAGGTATTCGCGGTTGACGAAGCGGTACGGTCCCGGCGGATAGGCCGGATTGGTGAGCGGCATCGCAAATGCTCGCTTCAGAACTTCATTTTCGCGCACTTCAATTCTCCTGTGACTGACCGGCTTGGCCTACTCGCGACCATCCTGCTCAAGATCGAACGAGGAGACGCCGTCCGCACTGGTCGGGCGGGCCAGCACCTCGGGATGACGAAGGGTGCGTAATGCGTCGTGATAGCCGGCGCGCCAATGATCCTGCATCGAGAGGCGGGAAAACTCGTAGTCCTTGGAGTGGCCTTCGTAGTCCCGCGCGCGATAGATCAGATGGACGAGGCTGTGCACGTTGTGAGAGGCAGCCGTCCTGAGCAGCCTGACGTCCTCATGTTCGCGCAGATCTTCAGGCAGCCTGTTCAAGAGAGCCGCCAAGTCTCGCTGCAGTCGGTGCAGGCTTTTGAACTGGTCCGTGCTTGCTCGCGTGCGGCTCGAGTATTGAATCTCCTTTTGGCGCGTAATGACGTCGGCCATATTGCGCGGAATCTGGCCGCGCGCGCTCCAGAGATCGACCTGAAACACAAGCGTGTCCTGACGGGCGCCACGCTCAATCACCCATTGCAATGGTGTGTTGGATACGAGGCCGCCATCCCAATAATGTTCGCCATCGATTTCGACCGCCGGAAATCCCGGCGGTAGCGCCCCGCTCGCCAGAACGTGCTCCGGCCGGATCGTATGCGTGACAGTGTCGAAATAGACCAGATTGCCGGTCCTCACATTGACGGCACCTGCGCTGAACCGCATCATACCGGCGTTGATACGATCGAAATCGACGAGCCGCTCCAGTGTCGTCTTCAACGCGCTGGTGTCGTAGATGCTCGTGGCGGCAAGCGTTCCACCCGCTTGTAGCCACGGCGCCAGTGGCCGCGCGGAAAAGAATCCGTTCGCGCCAAACACGGCCGCAAAGCTCGCATTTACCTGATTGAGAAAATTGCGGGTGTGATCGCTGTTCATCAAATCGGTGAACGGTGCGTCCAACGTCACCTGCGTCCAAAACTCGCGAAGCCGGTCAACTCGGGAATTGGGCGGATTGCCCGCGATAATTGCAGCGTTGATCGCTCCAATCGAGATGCCGGCAATCCAATCGGGATGGATGTTGGCTTCAGCCAAGGCCTCGTAGACGCCTCCCTGATAAGCCCCCAGAGCGCCGCCGCCCTGTAAGAGCAACGCTATGCAATCGAACGGCAGACGCCGGTCGGCGGTCGTGAGGTGTGGCCGGGGCTGAAAGTTCATGGTTCTGTGCTCTTGGTTTGCGATTGCTCAGGCCTGAGTTCTGTCCGGGACAGGTCACCGCGGCTTCACGATCCAAAACTTAATATACTATACCGTATAGTTTATTATTTGCCCTGTCAAGCGAGCCCATTCACAAACTCGTGCTGCAACCGATTGAGGGCCCACCCTCGTCGTTGGATTTTGGCCGGCCTCGCACTCGGAATTGAATGCGAAGGCTCAAAGCTGTTGCGTGTTGTTCCCAACCGGCACGCTGACGCAGCGCCAAAGTGTGCCGACGTTACCAACCGCGGTGAACAAACCGGTCTCAGTCAGCAGCACCAGCGAAGCCAACGCACTTACAATGTTCACCGCAGAGTTCGTAGGGTGAGATACTTCCCGCCCGCTAGTTGCATACCCGAACGCGTCTGTGGCTCCTGTAGGCGTAGTAGCAGTCGCTATCGGAATAGTTGCCATCGTTCGAGCTGCCATAAGCATAGCCGGCATAGGCTCCAGCGGCGTAAGCTGCACCATAACCGTATCGTCGCCCGCCGTAGCTATGGCTGAAGCTTCCGGAGCGGCCGTAGCTGACTGATGCAGAGCGAGCTTGGACCGCGCGTGCAACCGCGGGTCCGTCACGACCGCCGGCGCGAACGCCGCCAGGCGCTCTTAGATCGCCGCCAGGACCAGCGCCGGCGCCAAGGCGAGGAGCCGGACCGCCGAGGCCGGCACGGGGCACACCGCCAGGCCCCATCGGAGGATGGCCTCCGAACGCCGGAGGACCGCCGGCCGCGATCGGAGGAGGACCGCCCGGCCCCATGGGAGGAGGACCGGGGAATTGCGCAAACACCGCAGTCGGTGCCAACGAAATCGTTGCGAGCGTTACGCTGACGGACAGCGTCAAGAGTGTCTTCCTGGACATTGTAGTCTCCGTTTTAGATTTGCGTTTCAAGGACCGGCACCGGCGCGGCCGGCGCAAGAGTCGAGTTCGACGAGTGGCTGTCGTGTGCCGGGTCAACGGTCTCACGCACTGGCCCGCCGTCGTCGTGAACAGGGTGGATCCGGAACCACGCCACATAAAGCGCGGGCAGGAACAACAGCGTCAGCAGCGTGCCGACGATGATGCCGCCCATCATCGCGTAGGCCATCGGCCCCCAGAAAATCTCGCGCGCGATTGGAATCAGCGCGAGACTCGCGGCGGCCGCGGTCAGCAAGATCGGGCGCATGCGATGCTCGGTCGCTTCGACAACGGCATCCCAGGCCGGACGCCCCTCCTTCCTTAGATCCTCAATCTGCACGATCAGGATCACCGAGTTTCGGACCAGAATGCCGATCAGTGCCAAGACGCCGAGGATGGCAACGAACCCGAGCGGAGAGCCGCTCGGCAGCATGGCCATGACGACGCCGATCACGGCAAGCGGCGCGACCGCAAACACCAGGAACAGGCGGTGGAAGCTCTGCAACTGAATCATCAGGACGGTAGCCATGACGAACAGCATGAGCGGAACGACGGCCACGATCGGCGACTGGCTCTTGGCGCTTTCCTCGACGGAGCCGCCGATCGCCACCGAATAACCTGCCGGCAGTGCTTTGCTGAAATCCGCCACCCTCGGTGCCAACTGATCCATGATTGTCTTCGGCTGGACGTTGGTGACGATGCCGGCCTTCAGGGTGACCGTGGGAACGCGCGCGCGGCGCCAGATCGTCGGCTGCTCGATTTCATAGCGGAGATTGGCCACGGCCCCGAGCGGCACCGACTGCCCGCCCTGCCCGGTTAACTGCAGATCTCGGAGAGTATCGATCGAGCCGCGCTCGACCGCGGTCGCCCGTCCAGTGACATTGACGAGATAGATACTGTCGCGAACCTGGGTGATCGGGGTGCCCTCGAGCACTGAATTCACGGCCGTGGCGATGTCTTCCGACGTCACGCCGAGCTGGCGCGCCTTGTCCTGGAGAACGTCGACCTTGACGACGCGCGCTGGCTCCATCCAGTCGAACACGACGTTGCCGAGGTCGGGGTTGCTCCGGACGATGCCGGCGAGTTCCTGCGAGAAATCCCTGACCTTCGCGATGTTGGGCCCGCTCAGGCGGTATTGCACGGGACGTCCCACCGGCGGACCGACCTCGAGCAACTTGACGTAGGTGTCGGTGCCTGGAAACGTCTTCCTCAGATATTCCTCAAACTGCGCCTTGACGAGGTCGCGCGCCTTTATGCCGCCCTTGGTCACAACGACTTGCTGGCCGAACCATGTATTGGCCGTCTGCACGTCGAACGACAGCACGAACCGCGGCGCGCCCGTCCCGACATAAGTCGACCAATGATCCACGGCGCCATTGCCCTGCAGCTGTTCGCGCTCGAAGCGCGCCATCTGCGCATTGGTGTCTGCAATGGAGGCATTTTGCGGCAAATTCCAGTCGATCACCAGCTCGTCACGGTCCGATGAGGGAAAGAACTGCTGCTGCACGAACGTCATGCCGAACAACGCGACGAAGAAGGCGGCAACCGTCACGCCGACGGTGATCCAACGGCGATGCATGCAGATGAGCAGCAGGCGGGCGAACATCTGCGCCAGCCGGCCCTTCTCCTCATGGTGGCCCTTCATCTTTGCGGGCAAAATGGTGACGCCGAGCAGTGGGGTGAACACTACCGCGACGATCCACGACACGATCAGGGAGACCGCAATCACCACGAACAGCGTGAAGGTAAATTCGCCGGCATTGCTGCTGTTCAGCCCAATCGGGATGAAGCCCGCGACAGTGACCAGCGTGCCGGTCAGCATGGGAAAAGCGGTCGACGTATAGACGTGGGTCGCCGCCTTTTCCAGGGGATCGCCGACTTCCAGTCGAGCCACCATCATCTCGACGGCAATCATGGCGTCATCGACCAGAAGGCCGAGCGCGATGATCAATGCACCAAGCGAAATTCTCTGCAATGAAATGCCGGCATAAGCCATCACCACGAAGGTAATGGCGAGAACCAGCGGGATTGCGATTGCGACGACAAGCCCGGCGCGCATGCCTAAGCTGAGAAAGCTGATGGCGAGAACAATGGCCACCGCCTCAAACAGCGCTTCGGTGAAGCCCGACACGGCATGCTCGACGACGACGGGCTGATCCGCGACCAGGTAAACGCCGACGCCGATCGGCAGGTCGGCAATGACCTTTGACATTTCCTCCTTCAGCGCCTCGCCGAAGTGAAGCAGGTTTGCGCCGGTCTTCATGCCGATGGCAAGCCCGATTGCAGGCTGGCCGTTGTACCGGAACAAGCTCTTGGCCGGATCGGCATAACCGCGCGTGACGGTCGCGACGTCAGTCAGCGGAAAGAAGCGGTCGTTGATCCGGAGATTGATCGCGTTCAGGCTTGCCTCCGACGTGAACCGGCCGTTCACGCGCACGCTGATCCGCTCGGCCCCCTCCTGGAACACCCCAGACGGCGCGACCGCGTTTTGTCCCTGGAGGGAGGCCATGATCGAGTGGACGTCGAGGCCAAGGGCCGCGATCTTCCGGGTGGAGAATTCCAGATAGATCACTTCGTCCTGCGCGCCGAGAATGTCGACCTTACCCACATCAGGCACGGTCAAGACCTTGGCGCGGATACCTTCGACCTCGTCGCGCAGCTGACGCTGAGTCAAGCCGTCGCTGGTGAAGGCATAGATGTTACCGAACACGTCGCCGAAGCGATCGTTGAAGCCGGGCCCGACCACCCCTTGCGGGAATTCGCCCTTGATATCCGCGATCATATTGCGGACGCGGACCCAGGTCGGCTTCACGTCGGCCGCCTTTGTCGTGTCTCGCAGATAAACGAATACGGTGGTCTGGCCCGCGACCGTCACGCTCTTGGTGTAGTCAAGCGATTCCAGCTCCTCGAGCTTCTTTTCGATCCTGTCGGTGACCTGGCGCGTCATCTCTTCGGGCGATGCGCCCGGCCACTGCGCCTGGATCACCATGGTCTTGATGGTGAAGTCGGGATCTTCCTGACGGCCAAGCTGAAGGTAGGCGAAGAGGCCCGCCGCCATGAAGGCGAACATGAAGTACCAGACGAGCGAACGATGGCGGAGCGCCCAGTCGGAAAGGTTGAACGACTTCATGGCTTCTGATCCTGTTCGATACGGACTTGTTGTCCTTGCTTGAGGCTGTGGATTCCAGCGATCACGATCCGCGCACCGGGGGCAACACCCCCTGCGACGCGTGCACCTGCGGGGTCCCCGGCGAGATCGACCTTGTGCAGCGACACGGTGCTCGCAGGCTGATCGATGACCCAGACGAAATTCGCGCCATCCTTGGCGACCACCGCAGAGGCGGGAATGCGCAATGTCGGACTTTGTGCTTCGCCGAGCGTGGCCGTAATGGTCGTGCCCAAGCGAAAGCTTTCAGGGGGATTGTCCAGGGTGATGCGGACTCGCCGTAGGCGCGTCACGGGGTCCGCCTGCGGGGCGATCTCGCGAACCTTGCCTTGGACCTGAACGGCGGGGAGCAGCTGTAAGCCGACTGTGAATGGCAAGTCGATTTCAAGCGGCGCCGGAAAATCCTCCCCGATATCGACCACCGCCTCCCTGATGTCGGGCCTCGCAACTGTCACGACATTCTGGCCTGGAGAGACCACCTGCCCGACTTCTGCGCCCACCGCAGTGACGACGCCGGCGAAATCGGTCTTGAGCTGCGCATAGCCCCGTTGCTCGACGGCCTTGATCAAGCTCGCCTGTGCGTGTGCAACCGACGCTGCGGCGCCGGCCCTCACCTGCTCGGCATTGTCCAGTGTTTGCTTTGTGGTTGCGTCAGTTGTGATGAGGGTTCGCTGCCGCTCCTCCGTCGCCGTTGCAGTTGCCAGCTGCGCCTCGGCCTTCGTAAGCTCAGCCCTGGCCGAACGTACCGCAAGCTCCAGAGCGGTGGAATCGATGACCCCGACAGTTTGTCCTTCGCTGACGCGATCACCAACGTAGACGGGACGCCCGGTCAGACGTCCCAAGACGCGGAACGCGAGATTCGTCTTGTACCGCGGCTCAACAATGCCTACGGCGACGATGCCGTCCGTGCGGCTCGGCTCAAGGACCATCGAAAGCACGGGTCGTACAGGCTCGGGCGCTTTCGCCTCCTGCTGGCATCCAGCGAGCAGCAGCGCCGACACAAACGTGCCGGCGGCAATCGTGGCGCACCTCTTCATGATCGGTCTCCCTCGTACTTCACGGCCTGGCCAACGCTCAGCAGCTTTCCGCCATCGATCACGACGCGGTCGCCCGGCTTGAGGCCCGCCTTGATCAGCACTTCACGGGCTTCATAACCGCCGATCGTCACCGGCTTGAGCGCAGCCATTTTGGTCGCGGGATCGACGGTCCAGACGGCGGGCTTCGATCCCATCGCCGCCAATGCACTCCAGGGCAATGCGATCTGCTGCTGGGACTTCGTTTTGACGGTTCCCGCAACTGCGCTACCAAGTGTCATCGCTGCCGGCGGATTCTGGATGGCAACCTTGACGCGGATGGTCGCGCTCTTCGCATCAATCGCGGGCGAGACTTCCCTGACATGCCCGTTCGCCGTCACCCCTGCGTCGGAGACAAGCGCCAACGATACACGGCTGTCGTCCAGATCGCCAAAGAAGAGGGATTCGTAGACGTCGAAGACGGCATCACGTTCACCATCCTGCGCCAGCGAGAAAACGGGCTGCGCGGCCTGTACGACCTGGCCGACTTCCAAATTGCGCGCGGTGACCACGCCTGCCGCGTCGGCGCGCAGGGCGGTATAGCCAAGGGCGTCTTTCGACGTTCCGAGCTCCGCTTTTGCTGCTTCAAGCGCACCTTCTGCGGTTCGCAATCCTTCCTGCGCCTGATCGTAGACCGTCCGCGTGGTGAAACCGCTTGCGATCAGTGCTTTTTGCCGTTCAAAGGTCGCGCTGGCCACGCGCAACTGAGATTGCGCGGCTGCAACCGCCGCGGTTGCGGCATCGACATCGGCCTGCTGCTCGGCCGGATCGAGCAGAGCCAGGATCTCACCAGCCTCGACGTGAGCACCGACATCGACATGGCGCGCGAGCACGCGTCCGCTGACGCGGAACGACAGATCCGTGCGAAACCGGGCCTGGATTTCGCCGGTCAGGGTGACGGAGGCTTGTCGGTCGCGCGGCTGCACGATCTCCGTGCGCACGATCGCAGCGCGCGTGATGGGAGCAGCGGCATGATCATTGCAGCCACTCAGCGCGATTGCGATAAGCGCAGCCGCCAGGCCACCGAGACTCCTCAGCTTGCGTTTGCGGGCGGCTTGATCGATTTCGGTGCGGTTCGCAGCATAACGGGTCATAGCAGGTCCATGCGCTGGCGGGATGACAACAACGCGCCCAGCACATCCGCCGCTGGACGGGTAGAAACGAGTTGGGCTCCGTGAGCCGGATTCGGATCCGGTCGAGTTGCAACGGGGCGGCTGTCCCGGTCGGGGGAGCTTGCTGCTGTGCAAAACGCCAACGCGCCGGATTGACTGACTCTTGGCCGGCGAGGCGATCGTATGATGCGACGCTTCACGATCGCCCGGTTCGCCTGCCGCTCACGCTCTGCCAGCGGAAACGACAGAACGATGGACGTGAATTTGTCGCCGAAGCCGTGCTCGACCCGGCCGCTGAGACCCTTGGCAAGATCATTACTGATCCGCAGTCCGCGCCCCGCAGCGCCCCGGGCCGGCCGCGAACCATTGTCCAGGACGACGCAATTCACCACCGCGCCGATTCGTGTCAGTTTGATCCTGATTTCTCCGGTCCGCGCCTCAAAACACGCATGCTTCGCGGCGTCGGTTACAAGCCCGTGGACGATCAGTCCGAGCCGCCGGCATCGCTCTGGTTGGAGCGGAAGAGATTCGGTGGCGAGTGCCAACCGGATATTCATTCGGTCCAGCAACGAACGGCGCATAGCGCAGCCCATCATGCGGATGTATGTCGCGGCGTCGATCAGCGCCTTGCCCCTCGGCATTGCGAGCGCCTTCTGCACATCGGCATAACCGTGCAACAGTTCGACTATGTCGCTTAAGGCGCGCTTGGCCTCAGGCCCCTCAGCTCGAACGGCCGCGACCGAGACCAGGTTGATCGCCGAAGCGAGCCCACTATTGATCCGGTGATTCAATTCGCGCAGCAGAATGCCCTGCTCCACAATTGGCGAGTCCGGGCTGCACACAGTCACGGCGATCTCCTTAGGTTGCGCCGGATGAGCGGGGCCAAACGCGCATGTGGCGGCCGGCCGGTCATCCGGATGAGCTGTCGCAGGCCTGGCAATCAAAGCCAGCCATCGACAGCGTAAATAAACTATACCGTATATTTTCTTTTTGTTGCATTTCCTTCCCGGGCATGTCAAGTGGGATCTAGACGTGCACAAACTCGTGATTAGGAAACAGTGATGGCGAAGAACAAAAGCCCGAAACGCGGCAGACCGCCCAAGGACCTTGCCGGCGGCGTCCAGGCGCGGATTCTCGATGCAGCCCAGCAGCTCTTTCTCGAGAAGGGGTTTCGGAGTGCCAGCATCGACGATATTTCCGAGTTGGCCCCTGCGAGCAAACCGACCATCTATGCCCATTTCCCCGGCAAGGAGGCGCTGTTCGAGGCTGTGGTGGCCCGGACCATCAACGGATTGACAGCTTTCGAGGGGTTCACCCCGGCGGGCCGCACCATCCAGGAAAAGCTCGCCAATCTCGGCATCGAGATCGTGGAGAGATTCGTCGAGGACACGTTGGACCTCACGCGCGCGACGATCGCCGAGGCGCGGCGATTTCCCGAGTTGAGCCGAAATGTTCACGACGCGGCGCGCGACCGCGCGGCTGGGGCAGTTTCGCAGCTCTTGAACGAGGCAACGCAGAGGATCGCGCGCTCATCAAAAGGACCTTTCAGCGCAAAGCGGAGCGTTGCGACCGCGCAGATGTTCATGGATCTCATTTTGCTTCCGATGCTTATGAGATCGCTGATGGGTGAGGAACTAAAGGATCTCAGAAAAGAGCTGCCAACGTTCTTGCACGAACGGGTCAATTTCTTTCTCGCGGCTTGCGAGGCGGACTGGAGGCCGTGAATCAGCCATAGACCCCGCTCGCTATCGTTGCGTCACGGCTTTCGGACGCAGGTCGGCGGCCAGGTCGATCGACTGACCCCACGGCACATCCCGCAGCGCGCCTGCGCAGAAATCCATCATCTCGTCAAAAGCGGGCCGAACGGTAGCTGGGGTGATCCGCGACGGACTGAGATATCCGTCCCTTGCTTCGAGCAGGCAACAGGCCATCGCCGTCGGACTTCCCTGTCGTAGCTCGCCGCTCGTCTGTCCGGCAGCAATGATCGCGCGCACAAGTCTCCGGATCCGGGCTGCGTAAGACAAAGCGACCGCCCAGTTCTCGCGTACCGCCGCAGCGACCAATTCGTGTTGCTTGCTGTCGTTCTCCAGCCGATGGTCGTGCAGCTGTGAGATCGCCCTCAACGCTGCCGTTAGACGCTCCAGGGCGGAGCCGCCGCGAACCGCAAGCGTTGCAGCCGCAGAGGCTTGTTCGAACAGGCCCGCCACGGCTGCCTCCTCGATTGCCTGCTTTGAAGGGAAGAAGCGGTAGACGTTAGCGGGCGACATCGACGCTCCGCGAGCGATATCGGCGACGGTGGTCTTCTTGAAACCGATCTCGCGGTGCAATCGGATCGCTGCTTGTACGATCCGCCGACGAATGCACGGCGATCCGGCTTGGCCTATCCGCTGCTGCATCGCGTGGGACCTCAGCGAGATGGGATCGAATGCAATTCGCACCGGCAGGCTTCCCCGAAAGCACGCAGGGGATCCATTTCCTCCATGAATTCCGGCAGATCGACAAATTCGCGGTTTGGCGACAGGTAGGTTTCGATGATCAGGCGACCTGCCCGCTCCGCGGCTTGAACCACTTGACCACCGGATAGAATCCTCATCCGCCCTATGAGCGCATACAGATTGACCAGTTGCGGAATCTCGGATTTGTCGCTGACAAGCGCGTCGGCGTAAAGTCGGGAGGCTTCTTCGATGAAGCTTCGATAGAGCCGCTCGCGCTTGGAAATCGACCGGGCATAGTGACGCTCGCGAAGCCTGCGGCGCCGAGTCATCCATCCAGTTACGATCGTAGAGATCGCTCCGAAGGCCGAGCCCCCGAACGCGGCGAACGCGGGAGCATACATCGTGTTCATGCGATCATTCCTCATCTTTTGCGTCCCGGCCGGCCCGGGGCGATCCTATGGTCCTGACCGAAGCAGTTCCCGCAGCGTGCTCGAAGACGACTCTGCAGGCATCGCTCAGGTCTGACATTCTTTGCCTGAGACAGGCCTCCACATTCCTGGCGTCAGGGATGTAGCTCGCGCACAGCCGGAAGGCGTCAGGCGCGCATGCGGCCCTCTGCTCGGGAGTGCC
>NZ_JAQMIL010000135.1:0-11068 GCF_029990105.1 Bradyrhizobium sp. Arg237L
GTTGCACGGGACCCATGGGTGCAACCGGCACCCGGCTTTCCCTGCGCCCTCTGATATCGAGGAGGGTGGAACGAGACGCAAAGCTCGGGCGTGACTCGCCGCGAGAATGCGAACTCACGTCGCCTCCTCATACTCCACCGTCATGCCCGCGAAGGCGGGCATCCAGTACCCGGCGGCCTCTCGGCTCAAGCACGACCGCCTCTGGAATACTGGATCGTCCACCTTCGCGGACGATGACAGCGGAGAGGCTGTTTGACATTTGAATCAGAACTCTCTCCGCCGTCGTCCCGGGCTTGACCCGGGACCCATAACCACAGGCTTTTGTCGTGCTCCGCCGCAACCACTTGCTCGCGCCACAACACCTCCCTGTGGTTATGGGTCGGTGCTTTTGCAGGGACGACAGTCGTAGGATGGGTAGAGCGAAGCGAAACCCATCATGTTCAACAAGCGTGGATCGAAAATGCCTTCAGCCCTGCGCGCGTTCGATATTGCCGCTACGCGTCGGCACGCCGAATTCGCGCCGGCAGACGTCGGCGAGCACCGCCACGCCTTCGCGGATCTGCTGATGCGAGGGGCTCGCGAAGCACAGCCGCAGCCGGCTGCCGGACCACGCCTTGTTGGTCGACCATTCCGGTCCCGGATTGATGGAGACGCCGGCGGCGAGCGCCGCCTGGTAGAGTTTCAGCGTATCGACATGATCCGGAAGCTTGACCCACAGAAAGATGCCGCCCCTCGGCTCCTCGAATTCCGCCACGGTGCCGAACTGCTCGTTCAGCGCCTCCATCAGCGTATCGAGCTTCTTGCGCAGGCCGCGCGTCAGCTCCGGCACATGGGTCGCAAAATGCGGCGCGCAATATTCGGCGAGCACCATCTGCTCCAGCGCGCCGGAGCCTGCATCGGTCTTCAGCGCCAGCATCCGCGACATCACCTCCCAGGGTGCGACGATGAAGCCGACGCGCAGGGCAGGCGCGATCGATTTCGAGAACGAACCGATATGGATCACGCCGCCATGCTGGCTCATGGCGTAGATCGCGGGCGGGCGCTCGCCGCTCCAGGTGAGGTCGGCGTAGCAATCGTCCTCGAAGATCGGCACGCCATACTCGCGCGACAGCTTCAGCATCTCGGCGCGGCGGCTCTCCGGCAGGATCGAGCCGGTCGGGTTCTGCACGGTCGGGATGGTGTAGATATATTTCGGCGTGATGCCGCGCCGCTTATGGTCGGCGAGCGCGGCAGCCAGCGCATCGATCCGGATGCCGTCCTGGTCGAGGGGAATGCCGACGGCGTTGACGCCGAGCCGCGTGAGCCGGTTCAGCGAGCCCTGATAGGTCTCCTGCTCGATCAACACGGTGTCGCCCCGCGCAAGCAGCGTGTGGTTGACGAGGTCGAGCGCCTGCAGCGAGCCCGAGACGATCAATATGTCATCGGCCGTGCAGACGATGCCGGCGTCGCGCTTGAGCTTGCCGGTGAGGAATTCGCGCAAGGGCCGATACCCCTGCGGGCCATGGGCGAGGTTGTAGGTCGCGAGCGCCTTGCCCTCGCGCTTCAACACCGCGTTGACCGCCTCGATCAGCCCGTCGACCGGAACCCCATCCGGATCGTTGTTGCCGCCGACGAAGCTGTATTTGGCAAGCCCGGTCCACTTGGCGGCCGCCGCCGGCAGGCCGGCGGGCAACAGCGGCGCGAAATCGAATTGGGTTGAGGCGGACATGGACATTCACTCCCGTGTTGTTGTCATTGAGAAGGCCCAAGTGAAGTGGAAGGCCCTCTTGCTAGTTCTTGCCGACGATCCTGATCGGTCGCCCCTGGCTGATGAAGGCATAATGCCCCGGGCCGACGCTGCCAACCATCAGCGCTTCGACCGCGGGTTCGGCGATCTCGCCGGCTGCGGCCCAGTCCACCACGAAATTTGCGCCGGTGCCGCCGCGCACGTCGGAAATGGGGATGAAGACCTCGATGGTTGCGAACGGCTTCAGCGCGATCGGCGCCTTGAGGTAGCTTTCAACCGGCTTGCCTTCGGTGTCGAAATAGGCGATCCGCTTCAATACGAGGGGCTTGGTCTCGGAGGTGTTGTGGACACTCAATGTCACCGAGAAATCGGCCCTGAGCCTGCCTTGGCTCATCGAGACACTGGAATAGACTGGGACATAGAAAGAGCCGGAAACGGCGAGATTCTCGGCGGGAACAGCCGTCAGCGAACTCGCAAAACCCTGCTCGATGCTGCCGTTTTGCGCCATGGAGGGGCGGGATGCGGTCAGCGATGCCAGAATCGCCAGAAACAGGCTAAGGGCGCGGATGTGACAGATTGCTCGTTTGACCCCCGTGCTTGGGTCTCTAGGTTGCGATGAGGAGAAGCCCCAAGACATGCATGAACTTATAGGTGATATTACTTTAAGCATCCTGTTCGCCTGGGTGCTCGGCCTGTTAGCTCATTTCTCCCGGCAACCCCTGATCCTGGCCTACCTTATCGCCGGGTTTTTGATTGGTCCATTCGGCACGGGTCTGGTCAAGTCCCAGGAATCGATCAGCGTCATATCAGAGCTCGGCCTGATCTTCATGCTGTTCATGATCGGGCTCGAGATCGACCTGAAGAAGATCGTCCGCGCCGGCAAGGTGATCCTGTTCGCGGCCGGCGGCCAGCTCCTGGGCGGCTGCCTGCTCGGCATCCTGTTTTTCGTCGGCATCGGGCTGTCGATGGGCGGCGGCGGCAAGTTCGACGCGCTTTATCTCTGCGTCGCCTGCGCGCTCTCCTCGACCGTGATCATCGTCAAGGTGCTCTACGAGAAGCGCGAGCTCGATACGCTGCCAGGCCGCATCACGCTGGGCGTGCTGGTGCTGCAGGACATTTTTGCGATCCTGTTCCTCGCAGTGCAGCCGAGCCTCGACAACCTCCAGGTCGGCATCATCCTGCTTTCGATCCTGCGCGTCGGCGTGCTGGTGGCGACGGCGCTGGTGCTCAGCCGCTACGTGCTGCCACGGCTGTTCCAGCAGATCGCGCGGCGCCCCGAGCTGATCCTCTTGGGCGCGCTTGCCTGGTGCTTCCTGATCGGCGAGGTCGCCGAACGCCTGCATCTGTCGCGCGAGATGGGCTCGCTGGTCGCCGGGGTGTCGCTGTCGACCTTCCCTTATGCGCTCGACGTCACCGCCAAGGTCACGACCCTCCGTGATTTCTTCATCACGCTGTTCTTCGTCGCGCTCGGGATGACCATCCCGGTTCCCGGCCTCTCGGTGATCGGCCTTGCGCTGTTGATTGCGGCGTTCACCGTAGTGAGCCGCCTGGTCACGACGTTCACGCCGCTCTATCTGATGAAGCAGGGCTTGAGGGCCAGCCTGCTGCCGGCGATCAACCTGGCGCAGATCTCGGAATTCTCGCTGGTGGTGATCCAGACCGGCGTCGCCGCCGGGCATATCTCCACTGCGACATCGAGCGCCGCCTCCTTCGCCTTCGTGGTGCTGGCGGTGTTGAGCACCTTCGCGATCACCAGGAGCAGCGAGATCACCCGTTCCCTGATCGGGCGGTTGAAGCGGATCGGGCTTCGCGACCTCGACCAGGTCCACCCTGCGGAAGGGGGCGGTCAGGAGGCCGGCCACGGCGAGAGCCGCCAGATCGTGATCCTCGGCTTTTTCCGCGCCGCCAGCGCCCTGCTCAGCCAGATCGAGCGGCAGAACGAAGCGCTGTTGGAGCAGATCAGCGTCATCGATTTCAACCCGCTGGTGTTCAGGACCTTGAAAGATCGCGGCCTGCAGGTGATCTATGGTGATATCAGCAATGTCGATACGCTGGTGCATGCCGGCATCGGCAAGGCCGAGATCATCATTCTGAGCGTGCCGGATTCGCTCCTGGTCGGCGCCAACAATGAGAAGCTGGTCCGCCATGTCCGGAGCCTCAATCCGACCGCCAAGATCGTCGCGACCGCCGATTTCCTGGCCGATGTGAACGATCTCTACGTGGCCGGGGCCGACTACGTGACGGTGACGCGGATCAGCGACGCGAGCGAGCTGTTCTCGGTGATCGAAGCCGCCGATGCCGGACTTCTGGAAGAGAAGCGCGCCGCGATGGATGCGCAGCTCGCCGAGCGACGGGAGGTGTTGCCTTGAGATACGGCCTGGTATGCCTGCCGACGCTGTTCTGGCCTGCGGATTGATGCTGGCGCGGGCTGCCGGTTCCGGCTAATGCACTGCCAGCAAAAAGCGAGATTTTGAGACATGGCCGATACGATCCAGGAAGTGTTGCAAGCCTTTGCGAAGGGCGAACTCGTCGTCGTCACCGATGACGACGACCGGGAAGGCGAGGGCGATCTGATCGTCGCCGCGTCGCTCTGTACCGCCGACAAGATGGCCTTCATCATCCGCCACACCTCTGGCATCGTCTGCGCGCCGATCACCACCGACGACGCGAAGCGGCTGCGGCTCGACCCGATGGTCGCGCACAACGATTCCAGCCACACCACTGCCTTCACCGTCTCGATCGACTACAAGCCCGATGGCGGCACCGGCATTTCGGCAGACGAGCGCGCCTCCTGCTGCCGTGCGCTCGCCAATCCCAATGCCGGCGCCAATGATTTCGCCCGGCCGGGCCACATCTTCCCGCTGATCGCCCGCGACGGCGGCGTGCTCCTGCGCTCCGGCCATACCGAAGCCGCGGTCGACCTCTGCAAGCTCGCTGGCCTGCCGCCGGTCGGCGTCATCAGCGAATTGATGAACGACGACGGCACGGTGATGAAGGGTGCGCAGGTCGCCCGTTTTGCCGCCGCCAACAACCTCAAGCACGTCACGATCGCCGACCTGATCGCCTATCGGCAGGCCCGCGAGAAGCTGATCGAGCGGGTCGCGACGTTTACGACCGACAGCCCGATCGGCCCGCTGCAGGGCTATGCCTATCGCTCGCCGTTCGACGAGATCATGCACGCCGCCTTCGTCTATAACGGCATCGGCGACGGCAAGAACGTGCTGACGCGGTTGCACAAGCCGAATATCGTCAAGGACATCTTCACCGGCGGGGCTCGCATGGAAGCCGTTCTGCGGCAGTTCAAGAAGGCCGGCCGCGGCGTGCTGGTTTACTTGCGCGACGGCGCCGCCGGTGTTCCCGTCGAGCCCGTCGGCGCGACGCAGAGCGCGGAGGCCGATCGCAACCGGCAATGGCGCGAGGTCGGCGTCGGCGCACAGATCCTGCGCGATCTCGGCGTCACCTCGATCCGCAACCTCACCTCATCGGTGCATGACTACAAGGGATTGTCCGGTTTCGGCATCGAGATCGTCTCCAACGAGAAACTCGAAAGTTAATCGATACTGTCATTCCGGGGCGCGCGTAGCGCGAACCCGGAATCTCGAGATTCCGGGTTCGATGCTGCGCATCGCCCCGGAATGACGGTGAAGGGATCACCAATTGCGCTTCCACTCATGGCGCTTTAATTTAACGGTCAATTCCGAAACGACGCGAAAGGGATTTTCATGAGCGTGCGCCCCCAGGCCAAGGACAAGCCGGCAGCGGCTTCTTTCCAGTGGGATGATCCGTTCCTGCTCGATGACCAGCTCACCGAAGACGAGCGCATGATCCGCGACACCGCGCGCGCCTATGCGCAGGACAAGCTGTTGCCGCGCGTCATCAACGCCTATCTGGAAGAGAAGACCGACCGCGACATCTTCAACGAGATGGGGGAACTCGGCCTGATCGGCGTCACGCTGCCGGAGGAATATGGCTGCGCGAATGCAAGCTATGTCGCCTATGGCCTGGTGGCGCGTGAGATCGAGCGGGTCGATTCCGGCTATCGCTCGATGAACTCGGTACAGTCCTCGCTGGTGATGTACCCGATCTATGCCTATGGCGATGAGAACCAGCGCAAGAAATATCTGCCCAAGCTCGCCACCGGAGAATGGGTCGGCTGTTTCGGCCTGACCGAGCCGGATGCGGGTTCCGATCCCGGCGGCATGAAGACCCGCGCCGAGAAGGTTTCCGACGGCTACCGGCTGACCGGCAGCAAGATGTGGATCTCGAACGCGCCGATCGCCGACGTCTTCGTGGTGTGGGCCAAGTCGGCCGCGCACGACAACCAGATCCGCGGCTTCGTCCTGGAGAAGGGCATGAAGGGCCTCTCCGCGCCGAAGGTCGGCGGCAAGCTGTCGCTGCGCGCCTCTATCACCGGCGAGATCGTGCTCGACGGCGTTGTGGTTCCCGAGAGCGCGCTATTGCCCAATGTCTCCGGTCTCAAGGGTCCGTTCGGCTGCCTCAATCGCGCCCGCTACGGCATCTCCTGGGGCGCGATGGGCGCCGCGGAGGACTGCATGCACCGCGCGCGGCAATATACGCTCGACCGCAAGCAGTTCGGCCGTCCGCTCGCCGCGACGCAACTGGTGCAGAAGAAGCTCGCCGACATGGAAACCGAGATCGCGCTCGGCCTGCAGGCCTCGCTTCGCGTCGGCCGGCTGATGGACGAGGGCAAGATGGCGCCGGAGATGATCTCCATCGTCAAGCGCAACAATTGCGGCAAGGCGCTCGACATCGCCCGCATGGCGCGCGACATGCACGGCGGCAACGGCATCCAGATCGAATACCACGTGATGCGCCACGCCGCGAATTTGGAAACCGTGAACACCTACGAGGGCACTCACGACGTCCACGCGCTGATCCTGGGCCGCGCCATCACCGGCATCCAGGCGTTTTCGTAAGCGCTGAAGTTGTGGAGCGATATGTAACCCCTTGCTCCGTCATGGCCGGGCTTGTCCCGGCCATCCACGTGTGAGCTTCCGGAAAGAAAGCGCGTGGATGCCCGGGACAAGCTCGGGCATGACGAAATCAGCGTCAGGTGTTTAGCCATGGCCGACAACGACGACATCCCATTCAACCGCGATTTTCCGCTTCAGCCCGGCGTGGTCGACGAAGCCCGCCCCGGCGTCCGGCGCGTTCTCTGCAACAATCCGAGCGCGTTCACCTTCACCGGTACGGTCAGCTACATCGTGGGCAAGGGCAATGTCGCGATCATCGATCCCGGTCCGGATGATGAAGCGCATGCCAGGGCGCTCTTGGATGCCGTGCGCGGCGAGACCGTGACGCATATCCTGGTCACCCACACCCATCGCGACCATTCGCCGAACACCGCGCGGATCAAGCAGGCGACCGGCGCGCCCGTCTATGCCGAGGGCCCGCACCGCGCCTCGCGGCCGCGGTTCGAGAGCGAGAAGCATAATCCGGAGTCCGGGGCCGACCGCGACTTCAGGCCGGACGTCGAGGTCAAGAACGGCGACGTGATCGAAGGTTCCGGCTGGGCGCTGGAGGCGGTGGCGACGCCGGGCCATACCGCCAACCACCTCGCGTTCGCTTGGGCCGAGCGCGGCATCAATTTCGTCGGCGATCACGTGATGGGCTGGTCGACCTCGATCGTGGCGCCGCCGGACGGATCGATGATCGACTACATGGCCTCGCTGGAACGGCTGGAGCAGCGGCCCGAGGAACTCTATTTCTCCGGCCATGGCCCCGAAATCACCGAAGGACCGCGCTACGTCCGCTTCCTGGCGCGACACCGAAAGGCGCGCGAAGCCTCGATCCTGCATCGCCTCGCCAAGGGCGAGGCCGACATCCCGACCATGGTGCGCGCGATCTATATCGGCCTCGATCCGCGGCTAACCGGCGCTGCCGGCTATTCGGTGCTGGCGCATCTGGAGGATCTGGTCGCCCGAGGCATCGTCACGACCGACGGTGATCCCGTGATCGGGGGAACATATCGGTTGGCGTGAAGCGCAAATGACGGATGGGACGGTCCATCCGCCATTCGCTTACGTCGCGCGCGTCAGTGCGTCACCAGCGGGCAACCGCCCTTGTCGAGCGGACGGAAGGCTTCGTCACCGGGCACGGTGGCGAGCAGCTTGTAGAGGTCCCATTCGCCCTTGGACTCCGAGGGCTTCTTCACCTCGAACAGGTACATGTCATGCACCATGCGCCCGTCGATGCGGATCTTGCCGTTCTTGGCGAAGAAATCGTTCACCGGCGTGGCCCGCATCTGCGCCATCACCTTCGGCGCCTCGTCGGTGCCGATGGCCTCGATCGCCTTCAAATAATGCATCGTCGCCGAATAGAGCCCGGCCTGGATCATGGTCGGCATGTGCCCGACCTTCTCGTTGAAGCGCTTTGAGAAGGCCCGCGTCTCGTCATTCATGTCCCAATAGAAGGCGTCCGTGACGATCAGGCCCTGGGTCGCCTGGATGCCGAGCGAATGGGTGTCGGTGATTTCCTGCAACAGCGCGATCATCTTCTGGCCGCCCTGGGTGATGCCGAATTCGGCGGCCTGCTTCAGCGCATTGGTGGTGTCGCCGCCGGCATTCGCGAGTGCCACGACCTTGGCCTTCGAGGCCTGCGCCTGCAGCAGGAAGGAGGAGAAGTCGGAGGTGTTGAGCGGGTGGCGCACCTCGCCGAGCACCTTGCCGCCGCTTTCCTTGACGATGTTGGCGGCGTCGCGCTCGAGCGCCATGCCGAAGGCATAATCGGCGGTGACGAAGAACCAGGTGTCCTCGCCGCGCTTGACCATCGCCTTGCCGGCGACGTTCGACAGCGCATAGGTGTCGTAGGTCCAGTGCACCGTGTTGGGCGAGCAGGCGACGCCGGTGAGGTCGGACGTGCCGCCGCCGGAATTGATGTTGATCTTGTTCTTCTCGCGCGTCAGCGCCGAGATCGGCAGCGCGACCGAGGAGGTCGGCACGTCGAAGATCGCATCGACCTTCTCGTTGTCGTACCAGTTTCTGGCGATGGCAACGCCGACGTCCGGCTTGTTCTGGTGATCGGCGAAGACCACCTCGACCGGCTTGCCCTTCACCTTGCCGCCGTAATCGGCGACCGCCATCTGCACCGCGGCGACCGAGCCCTTGCCGGTGGCATCGGCATAGAGGCTGGACATGTCGGTGAGCACGCCGATCCTGACCACGTCGTCGGAAATCTGGGCATTGGCGGCGCCGCCGGAAGCGGCAAGCGCGAGACCCGCCGCAAGGGCGGCCGCAAGCGGTTTCATCGTTTCTTCTCCCTGGCTTCTTGTGGAGGATTATCATTAACGCCGCCAGTTCTATCCGGTGCCATTAGGGCGGCAAAGCCCGGGACCGCGAACAAGGCCGCAGGGGAGGTTTGCACGCGCGCAGCCCGTAGCCCGGGTGGAGCGGAACGCGCAACCCGGGACGTCCGCATTCGCATTCACGAGCGGTCCCGGGTTACGCTGTCGCTCCACCCGGGCTACGGCAGTCCCCGCAAGAGCGGGGCGAGGGAGAACCTCAAAGCGCCGGGAGCTTGCTGATGGAAACGTCGATTGCGCCTTCGGTTTCCACGATTACGCGCAGCGTCTTGGAATCGAAGGCGATGCCGGCGAGTCGCAGGCTCGTGATCTCGGTCGAAACCTTCACGCCGTCGTCGTTCTTCTGGTAATCGGCGATCGCAGCGGCGAGCTTCTCGCGGGCGTTGCTCGCGAACGGCTTCAGGTCGACGGTCATCTTCTCCGCGAGTGCCCGCTGCAACTGTGGCACCGCAGCGCGCGCCGCAGCACCCAGCAGGCCGAAAGCGGCCTCGGATTCGACCGCCAGCTCGATATCGGTCAGCCGCACGATCTGCTGCGCCTGATCCAGCACCGGCCGTCCCCAGATGTGCACGGTGGCCTCGGCGCCGAAGCCGAAGAAGCTCTTCTTCTCCTTTGCGTTCACCAACAGTGAGATCAGAAGGCGATCGCCGGACGCCGCCACGCTCGCGTGCTTCACCGTGACGTCAACCGGACCGGAGCCATCCTCCGGGAAGGTCTTGCCGGCGAGCTGCGCCTCCAAGAGTTTTGTCAGCGACACAAAGGACATGTCGACGGGCATGCCGATGCTGACATGGCCCGGCGTCTGCGGTCCGATCAGGATCGTCGCCGGGAACGGGCAGTCTGGCTTGGTCGGCGCCTCCGTGATCCGGGTCTCGGCTTCGATGCCGAGCGTCAGCGTCACCGCGGACGCGTCGACACGCGGCTGCGCCGCCAGCGCACGGATCGGGCGAAGCTCCAGCCACAATGGCGGCATGTTTGGGACGGCACCCGCGCCCTGCAGCGGGATCGAGCGGCAGGCTTTCGCCCATTGCGCGCGCGCATTCTGCTCGAAGGTCGGATCGTTGCGCATCTTCGTCTGCACGGCGGTCAACTGGTCGGCGACGGTCTTGTCGATCAGCGGCTTGACCTGCGCCGGCACGTTGACGCGGACGCCTGCGACCGACAGGCCGGTGTCGCCGAGATTGACCTGCGCCTGGAGATTCGGCTCGATGCGCCAGGCCGCGGCCAGCCGGGGGCGCGAGGTCACGACCACATTGCCTTTGATCTCGGCGTTAGCATTGATCTGCTTGATGTTGATGTCACCGATCTGCTTGGCGGCATTGGCGCCGAGCAGGCTGCCGAGCACATCGCCGATCGCGCCCGTCGCCTTCGCCGACAGCGAGCCCGTGACGTTCAGCGCACCCGTCAGCGGCGTGGAGAGCGACAGTACGTCCTCCGCTCCGGTCGCCACGATTGGCCCACGCGAGGCGGTCCAGCCGATATCGGCATTCTGCAGGATCTGCGGCACCGGATTGTCGGCCTTGCCGTTGAAATTCTTCGGCGTGCCCCTGTCGGCGACGTCGCGGATCGCCGACAGCGCGACCGCGACCGGTGCCATCACCACCGAGCTGCGCGGCGCCGGTGGCAGCGGCGGCAATTCGGCCAGCGGCGGTGCCGGTACCGCGGCGTGCGGCGACAGCCAGTCCATGGCCTTCAGGCTGATCAGGAACGACGCCGCAATCACCGCGACGCCAATCAGTATCATCTTCGAACGCATCGGCAGACGCATCATCGCCCTCGGATCGAGAAGCCCCCGATTCGCTTATTATAGGGAAGGGAAAAGATGCACCAGTGCGGCGGATCGGTGTCCGCGCCGCGGCGCTTCTGGGCCGGGCGCTGTTTGGTTGAACATAGCCTGTGCGTAGCCCGGGTGAAGCGTCAGCGTAACCCGGGACCAGCGGCAAACGTTGATTGGAGTGCCCCCCAAAAGTGAGACACGGGAAATTAGGGACAGTTCTCTAACGGAGAACGTATGCCCAACA
>NZ_JAQMIL010000136.1:0-10491 GCF_029990105.1 Bradyrhizobium sp. Arg237L
GGGCTCGAAGCCTTCCAGCGCATCAAATTTGGTACCAGTCTGGCGCTCCGCGATGTGTGAATCGGACAGCCCTTCCGCGGGGAGAGGTCGGATTGCGAAGCAATCCGGGTGAGGGGCTCTCTCCGCACACGCGTCTCTCACCGCCTGCGCGGAGAGAGCCCCTCACCCCAACCCTCTCCCCGCGAAGGGCGGGGAGAGGGAGATGAAGCAGTTCCCCGCCCTACTCCGTCACGGGCTTGTCGGAGATGTCCC
The DNA here is from genome assembly GCF_029990105.1 of Bradyrhizobium sp. Arg237L. Classification (NCBI taxonomy): domain Bacteria; kingdom Pseudomonadati; phylum Pseudomonadota; class Alphaproteobacteria; order Hyphomicrobiales; family Nitrobacteraceae; genus Bradyrhizobium; species Bradyrhizobium sp. Arg237L. The sequence continues at coordinate 253 of NZ_JAQMIL010000136.1, forward strand.
AGTCCTTGCCGTTGAAGATCGAGATGTAGAGTGTCTTCATCGGCGTGTAGTCCTCGGGCGTGTAGCTGAAATTGACGCCGTCGAGGAAATAGGGCGAGTGGAAGCCGGCGAGCGTGGTGGCGTGCTTCAGCACATTGGCGCGGGTGAGATCGTCGCCGCAGCGGCGCAGGATTTCCGCCATGGTCGCGACCTGGCCGTAGCCGGCGAACGCGATGGTGTTGTCGGGATCGACATTGGGCAGATATTTCTTCCGCAATTCCTCGAAGGCGAGCACGTCCGGGTCCTTCTCGAAGCGCGGCACGCCGACCTCCTTGGCATAGCGGATCGCGACGATGCCGGTTGCGTTCTCAAGCCCCGCGGCGTTCAGGATCGAGCGGCCGGTCGAGCCCGCCGACAACAGATGCAGCGGCTTCCAGCCGAGCTCGGCCACCTTGCGGATCGACTGCGACGTCGCCTTGCCGGTGGTGATGTTGTAGAAGACGTCGGCGCCCGATTTCGAGAGATTGATGAGCTGCGAGTCGACGGTCGGATCGGTGAGATCATAGGTCTGCTCCATGATCACCTGCGCCTTGCCGCCGGCATCCGCCAACACCTTCTTGAACGGCCCGAGGAAATCGCGGCCGAAATCGTCGTTCTGGTAGAGGATGCCGACTTTCGCGTCCGGCTTCACGGCCACGACGTGCTTGGCCAGGATGCGCGCTTCGGTCGGGTAGAGCGGCAGACCGGCCATGGTCCACTTGAAATTCTTCGGGTCATTCCATTTCGACGCGCCGGTGTTGAGCAGCAACTGCGGCACGCCCTTGGAATTGAGATATTTGTGCACGGCGGTCTGCGGCGCGGTGCCGAGCGAACCATAGAGCGCGAGCACTTCCTCCTGCTCCACCAGCCGACGCGTGGCCTCGACGCATTTCGGCGCGCTGTAGGCGTCATCCATGGTCAAGAACTTGACCTTGCGCCCGTTGATGCCGCCCTTCTCGTTCAGCATCTGAAAATAGGCCTCGCCGACGCGCCCGAGCACACCGTACAGCGAGCCGGGGCCGGAATGCGGCACGGTCTGGCCGAGCTTGATCTCGGTGTCGCTCGAGCCCGGATCATATTTCTTCTCGGCGGCCCAGACATAGGGCGCGGGCAAGGTGGACGCGGCGAACGCACTGATGGCGGTGGCGCAGAACTCGCGCCTGGTTTGCTTTTTCATTGTTGTTGTCTCTCCCTAGACGACAACAATGATCAACATTCCGCCTTGCTCGGCAATACCGAACATTTGCCTTTGCGACGCAATGCCGCTTGAGCAGTTCCGCGGCGCGGAAAAGATAGCGTGTAGACTCAAGTTTTGCCCGATGTCGTAGCGCGGGTGGAGCGCAGCGCAACCCGGGACATCTGTCTCCGCGTCTGCGGGCTGCCCCGGGTTACGCTGCGCTCCACCCGGGCTACGGCACTTACATCTTGCTCGCGACTACGACCAGGCCAGGGACGGGGACGCGACCTTCGTTGCGCGTGGAGGCGGGCTGCAGCGCCGATAAGTTCAGGCCTGCGGCCTCGATCGCGGCACCGATGTAAGACTCGCCGTGCGCATAACGCAGCCCGTCGCCGATCACGACGCCTTCGCCATCATGCGTCTCGACGGTGAAGGCGACGACGCCACCGGGCGCCAGCACACGTCCGGCCTCGGCCAGAACAGATGCGAGGTCGCAGACATAGACCATGGCGTCGGCCGCGAGGATGAGGTCGGCGCTGGCATCATCCCTAACGCGCAGACCGTTCAGCATGTCCTGAACCTCGAGATCGGCATAGAGGCCGGTGGCGCGCGCCTGCTCGATCATGCCCGCCGACAGGTCGATGCCGATGAAGCGATCGACGTTCTTGGCAAAGGCGGCCGCACCGAGCCCGGTGCCGCAGCCGAGATCGATGCCGCGCTTGAAAAAGGCCGGCTTGTTCGCAGCGGTGCGCGCTGAGAGCACCGCCTTGAGCAATAGCGACGGGCCGCGATAGCCGAGATCGTGCAGCAGGGCCTCGTCGAAGCGCGGCGCGTATTGATCGAACAACGCCTGCACATAGGCCTTCGGCATGTCGGACAGTCCTTCCGCGCCGAGTTGCATCAGATGCAGGCTGGCGCCGTGATGGTCCTGTGGATCGCCATCGCGGGCCCGGCGGAAAGCTGCGATCGCCGCCTCGCGTTCGCCGAGCTTTTGTCGGATCTCGCCGAGCACGAACCAGGCGGAGACGAAATGCGGTGCGAGCTCGATCGCCTGCTCGAGCAGGTCGGCGGCGGCGGCGAGATCGCCCCGCATTTGCAGGTCGCGCGCGAATCCATAGCGGCGGTCGGCAACGAGATCGCCGGAGGACAGGAAGAGACGTCTAGGCATACGTCAAGGAACCATATCGTCATGGCCGGGCTCGGACCCGGCACCGAAAACAACGCTTTTTCCGGGAGATGGAAGCGCGGGTCAAGAGGCGCATGGGTAGCTAAACATCGCGACCATACTGCCTATATAGGCGGCATGCGTCCCCAAGACATCCTGATGCCAGTTGCCGCCGGTCTCTGCTGCAAACCGGGGGGCTTTCATATCGATCCGGTCCGCCCGGTCGAGCGCGCGATCATCACCCATGGCCATTCCGACCATGCGCGGGCCGGCCATGGCGCGGTGCTGGCCACCCAGGAGACGCTCGACATGATGCGGCTGCGCTATGGCGACAATTTTGCCGGCTCCACACAGGCGGTTCGTTACGGCGAGGAGATCAGGCTCGGCGACATCAAGGTGAAATTGCATCCCGCCGGCCATGTGCTGGGCTCGGCGCAGATCGCGGTCTCCTGCAAGGATCTCTGCATCGTCGCCTCCGGCGACTACAAGGATGCGCGCGACCCGACCTGCGCGCCGTTCGAGATCGTGCCCTGCGATGTCTTCATCACGGAGGCGACCTTCGGCTTGCCGGTGTTCCGGCACGGCAATGCGGCGGACGAGGTGAAGAAGCTATTGGCATCGGTGGCGCTGTTTCCGGAGCGCGCGCATCTGGTCGGCGCCTATTCGCTCGGCAAGGCGCAGCGCGTGATCGCGCTGCTCCGCGAGGCCGGCTATGACGCGCCGATCTATCTGCATGGCGCGATGGAGAAGATCACGCGCTATTACGAGAGCCGCGGGATCGCGCTCGGCGACTTGCGCCCGGTTCGCGGCATGAAGAAGGCCGAGCTTGCCGGCACCATCACGCTGGCGCCGCCGACGGCGACATCAGACATCTGGACCCGGCGCTTTCCCGATCCCGTAACCGCGTTTGCCTCGGGCTGGATGCGGGTGCGCGCCCGCGCGCGGCAGCGCGGCGTCGAACTGCCCTTGGTGATCTCTGACCATGCCGACTGGGACGGGCTGACCGCGACGATCGGCCTAACCGGCGCCGGCGAAGTGTGGGTGACGCACGGCCAGGAAGACGCGCTGGTGCATTGGTGCAAGACCAAGGGTCTTGCCGCGCGTCCGCTCGATCTCGTCGGCTATGGCGACGAGGAGGAGACCGAGGCCGTGCTCGAGGGCGAGGAAGGCGAGGCATGAACCGTTTCGCCGAACTGCTGGATCGCCTCGCCTATGAGCCCGGCCGCAACAATAAACTCAAACTGCTCACGGCCTATCTGCGCGACACCGAAGATCCCGACCGCGGCTATGCGCTGGCGGCGCTCACCGGCGCGCTGTCGTTCAAACACGCCAAGCCGGGCCTGATCCGCGACCTGATCATGGAGCGCACCGATCCGGTGCTGTTCGGATTCTCCTATGACTATGTCGGCGACCTTTCGGAAACCGTGGCGCTGATGTGGCCGAGGGTGGCGCTGGCCGGCCACAACAATCCTCCGCCGCCGACGCTGACCGAGGTCGTCACCCGGCTGCGCACGCTCGGCAAGACCGAACTGCCGACGCAGCTTGCGCGCTGGCTGGACGAACTCGACGAGACCGGACGCTGGGCGCTGCTAAAGCTCGTCACCGGCGCGATGCGGATCGGGATTTCGGCGCGGCTGGCGAAGACCGCGGCCGCGGCACTCGGCGAGAAAGACCCGCACGAGATCGAATTGATGTGGCCGGGGCTGGCGCCGCCCTATCTCGATCTGTTCGCCTGGCTGGAGGGCCGGGCCGAAAAACCTGTCAACCGCGACCCGGCGCCGTTCCGCCCGGTGATGCTGGCGCATGCGATCGAGGATGCGGATTTCGCCAGTCTCGATCCGGCCGATTTCATCGCCGAATGGAAATGGGACGGCATCCGCGTGCAGGCGGTTTCAGGCCGCGACGAGCGCGGGCACTTGCAGGTGCGGCTGTATTCGCGAACCGGCGAGGACATCACCAACAGCTTTCCGGACCTGTTGCCCTCGCTGCATCTGCCCGGCGCGATCGACGGCGAGCTGCTGGTGCTGCGCGACGGTCGGGTGCAGACCTTCAACGTGCTGCAGCAGCGGCTGAACCGCAAAGTCGTGTCGCCGAAACTGATCAAGGATTATCCGATCCATCTGCGCGCCTATGATCTGCTCGGCGACGACGAGAACGATCTGCGCGAACTGTCGTTCGAGGAGCGTCGCGCGCATCTGGAAAGCTTCATCAAGAAGCTCGCCGATCCGCGCATCGACCTGTCGCCGACCGTCCCCTTCACCGATTGGCCCGCGCTGACGGCGGCGCGCGCCGATCCCGCCGGCGCCGGCGCCGGGCTCGATGCGGAAGCGGTCGAGGGCGTGATGCTGAAGCGGCGCGATGCGCCGTATCTGCCGGGACGGCCGAAGGGACAATGGTGGAAGTGGAAGCGCGATCCGCACATCATCGATGCGGTCCTGATGTATGCGCAGCGCGGCCACGGCAAGCGCTCGTCCTATTATTCCGACTATACCTTCGGCGTCTGGACCAATGGCGATGCTGGCGACGAGCTGGTGCCGGTCGGCAAGGCCTATTTCGGCTTTACAGATGAGGAATTGTTGCAGATCGACCGCTTCGTCCGCCGCAACACCACCGAGAAGTTCGGACCCGTCCGCCATGTCGTGCACGAGCCGGACCAGGGGCTGGTGCTGGAAGTCGCCTTCGAGGGTCTGCAGCGCTCACCACGGCACAAATCGGGCGTCGCGATGCGCTTTCCGCGCATCAACCGATTGCGCTGGGACAAGCCGCCGCGCGAGGCCGACCGGCTGGAGACGCTGGAGCGGATGCTGAAGAGTGTGACGGCAAATTAAAGGTTCCAGGCATGTATGATAAGCATTGACGGCGCGGCGCGGGTTCCCCATGTGCTCCGCCTTGCCTATAATGCGGATGCAGACCCGCGAGGAGACAGCAATGCCTGACGACGTCCGTGACTTGCCGGCCAGCCAGAATGACGGTTTGTACCGCTTTCTCGGCGGCTCGCCGCTGTCGGTCGCCTTCCGGCTGATCCTCTTGTCGATCCTGGTCGGCGTGGTGCTCGCGGCTGTTGGATTCGATCCCTGGAACATCATCCACAGCATCCGCCTGCTGTTCCAGCGACTGTGGGACCTGGGCTTCGACACCATCAACTGGCTGTGGCGCTATTTCCTGCTTGGCGCCGTGATCGTGATCCCGGTCTGGCTGTTGTCGCGGCTGTTCGGGACGCCGCGCGGCCGCTAGCTGTCGCGGACCGGGGCGATGCAACTGCGATTTGTCGGCTGCGGTGACGCCTTCGGCTCCGGCGGCCGCGCGAACACCTGCTTCCACGTCACCGGCAGAAGCGTCAATTTCCTGATCGATTGCGGCGCGTCCTCGCTGCCGGCCATGAAGCGGCTCGAGATCGCGCGCGATGAGATCGATCTGATCCTGATCACGCATTTCCACGGCGATCATTTCGCCGGCCTGCCGTTCTTCCTGCTCGATGCGCAGTTCTCGCGGCGCAGCCGGCCGCTGGTGATCGCCGGGCCTGAGGGTATCGAGACGCGACTGCCACAGGTGATGGAAGCGCTGTTCGAGCATTCGTCGAAGACAAAGCAGCGCTTCGATCTCTCCGTCGTACCGCTGGTGCCGGAACAAAGCCGCAGCTTCGGCGCGGTGAAGGTGACGCCCTATCCGGTGGTGCACGGCGAATCCGGCGGGCCGTTCCTTAGCCTTCGCATCGAGGCCGAGGGCCGCGTCATCAGCTACAGCGCCGACACCGAATGGACCGAGGCGCTGATCCCGGCGGCGCGCAACGCCGACCTGTTCATCGCGGAAGCCTATGCCTACGACAAGATCGTCAAGAACCATCTCAGCCTGACAACGCTGGAAGCGCATCTGCCCGAGATCGGCGCCAAGCGGCTGGTGCTGACCCATATGAGCGATGATATGCTCGGCCGCGTGGACGAGCTGCCCTACACCACTGCCAGCGACGGCATGGTGGTGGTGTTCTAGAAGATGCACGCACCAAACCCATCCGCGGAGGTCACGAGCAGGCAGGTATTCGCCATCGCGGGTCCCGCGATGATCGCGAACCTGACGACGCCGCTGATTGGGATCGTCTCCACCACCGCGATCGGACGATTGGATGACGCGGCGCTGCTCGGTGGGGTCGCGATGGCCTCCGTGCTGTTCGACTGCATGTTCTGGCTGTTCGCATTCCTGCGCATGAGCACGGTCGCCTTCACCGCCCAGTCGCTCGGCGCCGGCGAGACGCAGGAACTGCGTGCGATCCTGGTGCGCGGCTTCATCGTCGCGGCAGTCATCGGCGCCGCGCTGATCGTGCTGCAGGTGCCGCTCTCGGCGATCCTGCTCAGCGCGATGGGCGGCAGCGAGGGCGTCACCGCGGCCGCGAAGACCTATTTCCTGATCCGCATCTGGTCGGCGCCGCTCGCGCTCGCCAATTACGTCGTGCTCGGCTGGCTGATCGGCCAGGCGCGGGCGACATTGGCGCTGTCGACGCAGATCGCGATCAACGTCGTCAACATGGCAGCGACCATGCTGCTGGTGCTGGTGTTCAATCTCGGCATCGCCGGCGCGGCGGTCGCCGCTGTGATCGCGGAAGCGGCCGGGCTGGTGCTCGGCATCCTCATTGCGCGGCATCTCACCGGCGGCAACCTCGACATCCCGCCCGGCACGCTGTTTGCGCGCGAAAAACTGATGCGGATGCTCGCGGTCAACCGCGACATCATGATCCGCACCGCAGCGCTGATCACGGCGTTTTTGTTCTTCACCGCGCAAGGCGCCCGCGCCGGCGACGTCACGCTGGCGGCGAACGCGGTGTTGAACAATTTCCTCCTGGTCAGCGCCTTCTTCCTCGACGGCCTCGCCAATGCCGCCGAGCAGCTCTGCGGCCGCGCCTATGGCGCGCGCGACCGCTATGCGTTTGCCGGCGCGGTGCGGCTGGTCATCGTCTGGGGCTTTGTGTTCGCGCTCGCGGTGATGGCGGCGTTCGCGCTGTTCGGGCCGGCGCTGATCGATATCATGACCGCGAACACGGAGGTGCGGCAGGCTGCACGCGCGTTCCTGCTGTTCGTGATCCTGTCGCCGCTGCTGGCGGTGTTCGCCTTCGCCTATGACGGCGTCTATATCGGCGCGACCTGGGCGCGCGACATGCGCAATCTGATGGTGCTGTCGCTCGTGATCTTCCTCGCCGCTTGGTTCCTGCTGCGCCCCTTCGGCAATGCCGGGCTGTGGACCGCGCTGCTGGTGCACTACGCCGCGCGCGGCGGATTGGAAGCGCTGCGCTATCCGGCGCTGTTCAGGGCGTCATTTCTCAAGCCGTAGATGCCGTAGCCCGGATGGAGCGCAGCGCAATCCGGGGCCTTCAGTGTTGCGGAGAGCGGCTTCCCGGATTGCGCTTCGCTCCATCCGGGCTACGAAGACTCTACCGCACCGGCCAGTCCTCGGCCGTGATGGTCGCGGCATCAGCGCCGACGATTTCGGACAGCGAGTCGCGGCCGGTGCGCAGGAGCGTCGAGGAGAGATCGCGCTTGATGTCGTCGACGAGACCGAGGCCCTTATAGACCAGCGCGGAGTAAAGCTGGATCAGGCTGGCGCCAGCGCGGATTTTTGTCAGTGCGGCGCCGCCGGAATCGATGCCGCCGACGCCGATCAGAGGAAACGCGCCCTCCGCGCGCACATAAGTCTCCGCCACCATCCGCGTCGACAGGCGGAACAGCGGCCGGCCGGAGAGGCCGCCCTGCTCCTTCGCGCGGGCCTGCTCGCGCAAGATCGAGGGCCGCGCCAGCGTGGTGTTGGCGACGATCATGCCGTCGACGCGCCGCGAGCGCGCAATGTGGACGACGTCGTCGAGTTCGGCGAGACTTAAGTCCGGCGCGATCTTCAAGAGCACCGGCGAGTCGCCGGCATTCTTCCGCACCCGCTCGCGGGTATCGATGACCCGCGCCAGGAGGTCGTCGAGCGCCGCCGATTGCTGCAGATTGCGCAAGCCCGGCGTGTTCGGCGAGGACACGTTGATGGTGAAGTAGCTCGCGACCGGCGCAAAGGTCTCGATCAGCTTCACATAGTCGGCGGTACGATCAGGCGAATCCTTGTTGGCGCCGACATTGACGCCGACGATGCCGGAAAGATGCGCGCGGCTGGCGAGCCGCCGCAGCACCACCGCCGCGCCGTCATTGTTGAAGCCCATGCGGTTGATGACGGCCTCATCCCGCTCGAGCCGGAACAGCCGCGGCCTGGCATTGCCGGCCTGCGGCAGCGGCGTCACCGAGCCAATCTCGACAAAGCCGAAGCCGAGCTTGAGCAGCGCATCGGGCGCTTCCGCGTTCTTGTCGAAGCCCGCGGCCATACCGATCGGATTGGGAAAATTCAAGCCGAACGCTCGCACGGCGAGCTTCGGGTCATCCAGCCGCTGGCGGATCGGCGGCAGGAAGCGCAGGCCCTGGATCGCCAGCCGGTGGGCGTCCTCCGGATCGAGCCAGCGCAGCAGCGGCAGCGAGACGGCATCGAAGGCGCGGATCACGGGAGCTGCTCCGGGATCACATGGGTGCCGTCGGCGCGTGCCGGCAGGTCGTAGACCGCGGTGACCGCACCGAGATCGAGCTCGCCATAGAGATGCGGAAACAATTCATCGTTACGGGAAGGCTCCCAGCGCAGGGCGTCACCGAGTGCATCAGCGTCAACCGCGATCAGGAACAGGCCGGTCTGACCGAAAAAGTGCTTCCGCGCGGTCCCGGCGAGTTGGGATGCGGTGGAGAAGTGGATGAAACCGTCGCGCAGATCGTCGGCACTACCCCGATACACCCCGGCCCGCTCGGCCTCGCGCCAGGCCGAGGCAGGGCTGATTTTATAGATCGTGCGCACCTTTCCGGTGTCCCCTGCTTGTCGCTTGAGTCTGTTGGGGTTTTCCCGAAACTGGTCGGGTCAATGAGGGAACGTATCGACGCCCGTGGCGCAACTCAAGCGCCACAGCAGGGCCGATTGGGGACATTTGCGGAAAGCCGCAGGTTCCGGCAATAATTCCTAAATCCGAACGGCGGAATTCCGATGGTCAGACCGCCCAAGCAATCGCGCCTGCTCACCCACGGCCAGGTCTGGGCCGCGCTGGACCGGCTTGCGGAGCGCGCCGGAATGTCGCCGTCCGGGCTTGCCCGGCGCGCCGGGCTGGACCCCACGACCTTCAACAAGTCCAAACGCATCACCGCCGACGGCCGCGAGCGCTGGCCATCGACCGAATCGGTCGCCAAGGCGCTTGCCGCGACCAATGTGTCCATCGACGCCTTCGTGCAGTTGATCGGCGATGGCGGCGGCCGCGGCGGCCCCTCGGTGCCGCTGATCGGCCTCGCCGAGGCGGCGGCAAGCGATGCTTTCGACGACAACGGCTTTCCGACCGGCAAAGGCTGGGACGAGGTGGCGCTGCCGACGATCCCGGACGAGCACGCCTACGCGCTCGAAATCTCCGGCGATACGCTGCGGCCGGTTTTCCGCGAGGGCGACATCATCCTGGTGTCGCCCTCAACCCCGATCCGCCGCGGTGACCGCGTGGTGCTGCGGACGAAGGACGGTGAGATGCTGGTGAAGGAGTGCAAACGCCGCACGGCAAAGACGCTCGAATTGCAGTCGTTCAATCCGGCGGAGCCGGATCGCACGCTCGCAGCCGAGGATGTGGCCTGGATCGCGCGGATCGTGTGGGTGAGGCAGTGAGGGCAGCGCAGGCGAAGATACCGCTCCGCACATGCTTGATACGTCGAACCAGGTTTCGAGGGCTACGACTTCGAAGCTTGAATCACATCCGTAACGGATCCGCCAATGCACTAGGGTCTGTTGGGATTCATCGGGAGTTTATCACGGCAGCGGTCAGATGGATCATGGCTGCGAAGCTTTG
>NZ_JAQMIL010000137.1:0-9923 GCF_029990105.1 Bradyrhizobium sp. Arg237L
GAGGTCTGCTTCAAGCCGAGCGAGCTGCCGACTGACGATCGACTTGGAGACGCCGAGCCGGCGCGCAGCAGGTGACACTCCTCCGGCGTCAGCGACCTCCACGAATGTTCGCAGTTCTTCGATGTCCAATTTGGCGTTCCTGCTTTTGCGACACTGTGTGGCGTGGGTGGGTGCTACCGTATCGCAAATGGGAATGGCAGAGTCCACGTAGACATCGTCGCAGACGGCGCATGTCTCCCCGCAAATCAACCTCATCTGACGGCAGCAGAGGATAATCATGACCTTTCGCAACGGCCTTGCGTCGCTTCTTCGTCCCGAGGACTCGGTACTCGTCCTGATCGACCACCAGCCCTACCAGCTCGCGAACCTGAACAGCCACGAGCCGCAGATGGTCGTCAACAATGCGACGGCACTAGCGAAGGCTGCCAAGGCTTTTGGGGTTCCCACCATCCTGACGAGCGTAGTCGCGGAACGGGGCGGTCTCATCTTCCCCCAAATCACCGATGTGTTCCCGGGCCAGGAGGTGATCGACCGGACGTTCATCAACACCTGGGAGGATAAGAAGGTGGTGGACGTGGTCAAGGCGACGGGCCGCAAACAACTGATCATCGCCGGTCTGTGGACCGAGATCTGCGTCGCGATGCCGGTGATCCAGGCCTTGGGCGAAGGCTGGGATGTGACGGTCATCACCGATGCGTCGGGTGCCGTTTCGGTCGAAGCTCACCAGGTCGCCATCCAGCGCATGATCGCGGCCGGCGCAAACATGATGACGTGGCTGGCGTTGGCCGCCGAATGGCAGCGCGACTGGGCGCGTATGGAAACGGCTGTCAAGCTGACGGAGGTTATCCAGCAGCACGCCGCGGGCAGCGGCATTGCCTATCTGTGGGAACAGCAGCTGCTCAACACGCCGGTGCCGCGCGCCGCGAAGTGATCTGAACCGGGTGACGAGAAGCAAGCACGATGGGTAGCAAACGAGCTGAATGCTTGTCGGTCCTCGTCACCCGCCTCAGACGGGCCGCTGAGAGGAAAAGCGCGGGCCATCGACTGCGCCCGCGCCGCGCCCGGCAGCGGCTGTCGACGGCGAAATGGAGCTTTGCCGCGGCGACGGCGGTCGCCGTGATGCCAGCCGCCGCGCGGGCACAGGTTGGGACCGACATCGGTCGCGCACCGACGCTCACCATAGAGCGTTACCCGGAGGATTGGTCCCACCTCGCCGATCCCGCCAAACGGACGGGCCGCTGGACGGAGCAGTTCAAGTACATCCCGTTGAGCGGGGATGGATCGATGTATCTCACGACGGGCGGAGAAGCTCGGTCGCGCTACGAAGGCTATGGAAACGTAAACTGGGGATCGGCGCCGGACGATGGTTATGTCTGGCATCGGCTCATGCCCTACGCCGACTTTCATGCGGGCAGGGTGCGGCTGTTCGCGCAACCGATCCTCTCTGCGATTTCCGGCGTTCGCCGCGCCGAGCGACCGGTCGATACCACGGGCGCCGATATGCTGCAGGGGTTCGCCGAGGTCGAGATGGATGTGGCTGAACGTATCTTCCTGCGCATGTCGGCGGGACGCAAGCTTGTGTCGCTCGGCGCGGGACGCTTCATCGATACACGCTATGGTCCAAACATCCCTCAAGCCTTCGACGGCCTCGACGCCACGCTGACGGGCCCGACCCGGCAGGTGACGGCGCTGTACTTCCGTCCGGTCGATAACGAGCCGGGTGATTTCGACGGTCGCGCCTCGCGCGAGAAGGCGGTCTGGGGTGTCTATGCGACGCAGTGGCTAAGGGAGAACCGGGCGATCGGGTTTGATATCTACTATCTGGGCTTGCGAGATCGCAACGTGGTTTTCGACCAAGGTGCCGGCAGGGAGGTGGCCCACACCATCGGGAGCAGGATCTTCGGGGACACGGGTGACTGGCACTGGAACCTCGAGGGCGCCCTTCAGGGCGGAACCTTTGCGGGTCGCCGTGTTGCAGCGTGGGGAGTCGGCAGTGAAATCGGCCACCGATTCCTTCGTGCGCTGATGCAACCCGACGTCAGCCTCACGGCTGATGTCATCTCGGGCGACGACGACCCGGATGATCGAAAACTCGGGACGTTCAATCCCATGTTTCCCAGAGGCAAGTATTTCGGCGCATTGTCTCCGGTCGGGCCGCGCAACCTGATCCATATCCGACCGTCCGTGACCGTCGACCCGCGCAAGGACGTTGCGGTTTCGTTGTCTGGCGCGGCCTATTGGAGAGAAAGCACGCGCGACGGGATCTACGCAATTTCGGGGAATCTCGTGCGGAGCGGAACAGCGAGCAACGCGCGCTTCATCGGAAAGCAGCTCGAACTCGCCGTAGCATGGCAGGCCACAGCGGAGCTGAACTTGTCAGTGTCAGTGAGCGCCTTCGATCCCGGACGATTCATTCATGAGACGGGGCCGGCTCGGACCGCGACGATGGTCGGCGCCATGGCCGGTTCTAGCCATGAGTCCGTTCTTCGTTTTCGTCCCGCTCGAGCACGCCGCCCAACTTTCGAAAGCGGCTGCCGCCAGCGTGGCAGGGCTTTCATCTACTAACAAAAAGGACGATGACGATGTCGATCGATCGCTTTCCCGTCGGACTTGAACTGGATGTCTCCTATCCGAACTTTCAGGTCAGTCTGACGCTCCTGTCAGCTACGCAGTTGAGGTTCGAGATCAAGGAAGGGCCATTCGCTCGGACCGAGACCGTCGATATTCAGGTCGTACCGCTCGGCAATAGTATTTTCGCGGTAAGCTGGCAGGAAGAGAACGGTTCGACAGTCACGAATGTCCAGGACTATGATCGCGGTCTGATCCACTCGTTCGCGACGCTGCCTGGCGGTCAGTTTTTGCGGATGATGGGGACAATTGCGGTCAGCCGGCCCGCCGATCGTACTTTCGACGATCGTCCCGGGCGCAACAAGGCGCTGGTGCTCGAGGCAATGACCTCACTGTTCCAGCGTCATGATGCGTCGGCAGTGGAGCGCCTCTACGCTCCAGATTACGTCCAGCACAATCCGAGCATTCCTCAGGGCCGCGATGCCTTGCAGGCGCTCGTCGCTGATCTATCCCAGGACGTCTATTACGAGCCCGGCCTGATCGTGGCTGAAGGCGATCTCGTCGCTATCCACGGCCCCATCCGCGGGTGGGCGGACGCACCGCAGGTCGTGGTCGATGTCTTCCGGATCGAGGACGGCAAGCTGGCCGAGCATTGGGACGTGCTGCAGAACGAGGTGCCGGTGGCGGCGGCCCTTCGCGGCATCTCGATGTTCGATGCCGAGGAAGGGGCGCCTCGCGCGCGACCGGGAACGGCATGAATGGCAGCGAACGCGACGACCGATCGCGCTGAAAAGTCAGGCGCTGGAGGAGTTCAACAGCGACCTCCTTCTCGCGGACGCCCACACCGACCAAAGAATTCGGAAGGAGCTTTCATGGAAATCGGTATCGACAGCTTTGCGGCCATCCTTCCGGATCCGGCGACCGGCAAGCTTCCTTCGGCGACCGATCGCATGGCCGGCCTCATCGAAGAGGTCGAGGTAGCCGACCGGGCCGGACTCGACGTCTTCGGCATCGGCGAGCATCACCGCGCCGAGTTCCTCGATTCCGCGCCCACGATCATTTTGGCCGCGGCAGCAGCCCGCACCAGCCAGATCCGATTGACGAGCGCGGTGACGGTCCTGAGTGCCGCCGACCCCGTGCGTGTCTTTCAGGAGTTCGCGACCCTCGACTTGATTGCCAAGGGCCGTGCTGAGATCGTCGTCGGCCGAGGTTCGTTCGGCGAGGCCTTTCCGCTGTTTGGGCTGGATACACGGGCCTATGACGACCTCTTCGCCGAGAAGCTCGACCTGTTCCTGAAGCTGCGCGAGACGACCAATCTCACGTGGGAAGGCCGCTTCCGTCCGGCGCTCAGCGGTCAGGGCGTCTTCCCGCGTCCCCATCAGCCGCGGCTGCCGCTATGGATCGGCGTCGGCGGTACACCGCAATCCTTCGCTCGCGCCGGCGCGCTTGGCCTTCCGCTGATGGTTGCGATCATCGGCGGCCGTTTCGAGCGTTTCCGTCCGCTCGTCGATCTCTATCGCGAAGCTGGCGCGCGCGCCGGGCATGATCCCGAAAAGCTCGCGGTAGGTGTCCATGCGATGGGCTTCGTCGGCGAGACCGATACGGCAGCGGGCGATGCCTTCTTCCCCGGCTGGGCGCATCTAACAGCGAAGATCGGCCGTGAACGTGGCTGGTCGCCGCCGACGCGCCGGCAGTTCGACGACATGGCGGGGCCCGACGGCGCGTTCCTGGTCGGTGGTCCGACGACGGTCGCAGCTAAGATGCTCCATGCCAGCGAGGCGCTCGGCGGCGTCTCGCGCATCACGTTCCAGATGAGCACCGCTTCTCTCGAAACCGCCGCGATGAAGCGCTCGATCGAGCTCCTAGGCACTGAAGTCGCGCCGATCGTCCGGGCGGCTGGTGCAAATCCGTGAGGAGTGTTCCGTCTCTGGAAGGAAACACGTGATGGTATCCACCTCTCCACGATCCGGCCGTTCCGTCGTAGTCACCAGCGCCGGCGCCGGCCTTGGCCGCGACATCGCGCTCGGACTCGCCGCCAAGGGCTATATCGTCTTCGGTACGGCGATGTCCGCCGCGGAGGTCCAAGATCTCAAGGACGCTTCCGGCGGGCGTGTCAGCCTGACTGTCTGCGACGTCACAAAGGCGATGGGCGTGGAGGCTTGGGCCTGCGGTGTGACGGACGCACTTGGCCCTGCCGGGCTCAACCTCCTGATCAACAATGCCGGCATCCTCACTCAAGGTCCGATCGAGATCCTTCTGCTCGACGCCATCCGGCAGGAGTTCGAAGTCAACGTGTTCGGCGCCCTTTCGGTGATCAACGCATTCTTGCCGGCCTTACGGAAGGCGCGCGGACGTATCGTGCAGGTCAGCACATGGATGGCGAGCTTGCCGTTGCCGTTCAGCGGGCCGTCGGGAGCGTCGCATGCGGCGATCGAGGTGTTCTCGGCTGTCTACCGCGCCGAACTGAAGCCCTTCGGCATTGAGGTCGTGGTGGTGTCCACCGGCAACATGAAGACCGGTGGTTCAGCGAAGACGGCGGCCTTGGCGCGGATCGCAAACGGGATGACGTCAGGTCAACGCAAACTCTACGGCAAGACGTTCGGCACCTTCGTGGACGGGCTGAGCAGCATGCAGGCGACCGGTATCGACTCGGCCGCGGCCGCTGCACGGGTAGTCGAGATCGCCGAGCAGCATCCCGCACCGAGCCACGCGGTGGTCGGCGCCGAAGCCGAGCAGATGCTCCGAGCGGCCCACGAGAAGCCCGACGCCGAGCTGGATGCACTCCGTCTGAAGCTTGTCGGCCTGAGCCGATTTTCATCTCAACCACGGAAAGGACCAACCAATGGCAAGTGAGACGATCCGCAATCCCCACACCGATCAGCTCCTGTCGCCCGAGAATTCGGCGTTGATCATCATCGACTACCAGCCCATCCAGGTCTCCTCGATTCGCTCGATGCCGCGCGACGAACTCGTTTTCAACATCACGAGCGTCGCCAAGGCGGCAGTCAATTATAACCTCCCGATCGTCCACTCGACCGTCAACGTGGCGACCGGCCGCAACAAGCCGCCGATCCAGGAACTGCAGGACGTGATCGGCCACCTGCCGACCTACGACCGCACCTCGATCAACAGCTGGGAGGACACCGAGTTCAAGCAGGCGGTCAAGGCAATCGGCCGCCGGAAGCTCGTCATGACCGCGCTCTGGACAGAGGCGTGCCTGACATTCCCTGCACTCGACGCGATCGAGGAAGGCTACGAGGTCTATGTGCCGGTCGATGCGGTCGGCGGCACCTCGCTCGCCGCGCACGAGGCGGCGCTGCGCCGCATGGAGCAGGCCGGCGTGAAGCTCATCAGCCGAGTGCAGATGTACTGCGAGCTCCAGCGCGACTGGGCCCGCGAGGCAACGGTTCCCGGCTTCATGGACGTTTTCGAGAGCTTCGACGGCTTCAATCCCGAGAAGGCCGACGAGGCGGCGCGAGTGCTTTGAGCCGCTGACAATCAATCATGGCGACGGCCGGCTTTCGGTCGTCGCCCCTGTCTACATCCAATCTGGCGAACTTAGTTAGGGACTAGACCAAATCATGACGACGCTGACGACGCAGGACGGCACCAGGATCTTCTACAAGGACTGGGGTTCAAAAGACGCCCAACCCATCATGTTCCATCACGGCTGGCCATTGAGCGCGGACGATTGGGACAACCAGATGCTGTTCTTCCGCAGCAAGGGCTACCGCGTCATCGCGCATGATCGGCGCGGGCACGGCCGCTCCGATCAGACCGATACGGGGAATGAGATGGACACCTACGCGGCCGATGTCGCCGAGCTGGTTCGGGACCTCGATCTGAAGGACGTAGTCCATGTCGGCCACTCGACCGGCGGCGGCGAGGTGATCCGCTACGTCGCGCGCAGCGAGCCCGGCCGTGTGGCCAAGGCGGTGCTGATCGGCGCCGTAACCCCGATCATGCTGGCGACACCACGATATCCCGGTGGCCTGCCAATGGAGGTGTTCGACGGATTTCGCGACGCACTCCTCCGCAACCGCGCGCAATTCTTCCTCGATGTCCCCACCGGACCCTTCTACGGCTTCAACCGCGAGGGCGCCGAAGTGAACGACGGACTGATCCGCAACTGGTGGCGGCAGGGCATGATGGGCGGTGCCAAGGCCCATTACGACTGCATCGCCGCCTTCTCGGAGACGGACTTCACCGAGGATCTGCAGGCCGTCTTCCTGCCGGTGCTGCTGATGCATGGCGAGGACGACCAAGTGGTGCCGGTCGACGCGTCGGCCCGCAAGGCGATCGAGCTGCTAACCAACGGCACGCTGAAGACCTATCCCGGCCTGTCGCACGGCCTGTTCGCCACGCATCCCGATATCATCAACGCCGATCTGCTGGCGTTTATCGAGGACCGGACCGGGCAATGAACGCCGTAAGGGACAACCCCGCCGAACATCGTTTCGAACTGGCGATCGATGGCAGCCGCGAGATCGCTGCTATCTACTACCGCAACGAAGGCGATCGGCTCATCCTCACCCATACCGAGGTTCCGCAGCAATTTTCCGGGCGAGGGTTCGGCTCGCAGCTGGCGCGCGGCGTGTTCGGCACGCTTCGAGCCAGCGGCCGCAAGGCGATCCTGATCTGCCCTTTTATGACCGCCTTTTACGCACGCCACCCAGAATATTCCGACATCGTCGGTGGCGCGGACCGATCAGGAGAGGCGGCATGATTGAGATGGTCATCGAGCAGCGGCGTCGAGACCTCGGTGGCAGCTTCGAGGTCGGACGCGTGCTGCCGTTCGCGAGGCGGCGCATGGTCGGTCCGTTCATCTTCTTCGACCATATCGGGCCGATCGATCTCGCGCCTAGCCTCGACCACAGCATAGACATCCGCCCGCATCCGCACATCGGCCTGTCAACCGTGAGCTATCTGTTCGCCGGCGAGATCATGCACCGCGACAGCCTCGGCTACGAGCAGGCGATCCGTCCGCAGGAAGTCAACTGGATGACCGCGGGCAGCGGCATCACCCATAGCGAGCGGTTCGAGCGTGCGCGGGCGCAGGGTGATCGCGTGCACGGCATCCAGGCCTGGGTCGCGCTGCCGGCCGAGCAGGAGGAGGTTGCGCCGTCCTTCTCGCACCATTCCGGACGCGATCTGCCGCAGTGGAACGAGGCGGGCGTTATCGGTCATCTCATCGCCGGCAGCGCCTACGGCCTGACGGCCGGCGCCGAGACGCACTCGCCGCTGTTCTACGCGCATCTCGACATGGCGCCGGAAGCGACCGCCGAGGTTCCGGACGGCCACAAGGAGCGCGCTCTCTATATCGCGACCGGTGCGGTGGAGGTGGATAGCCGGCGCTACGAGGCAGGCAGGATGCTAGTGCTCGGTGCCGCTACCTCGCGCGTAAAGGCGTTGGAGCAATCGGCGGTGATGGTGCTCGGCGGCGAACCGGTCGGCGAGCGCTTCATCTACTGGAACTTCGTCTCTTCCTCGAAGGACCGGCTCGCGCAGGCGGCCTCGGACTGGAAGGCGGGTCGGATGAAGCTGCCGGACGCCGACGACGCGGAGTTCATCCCGCTGCCGGACGAGCCTGCGCCGGCCATGCCGTGAGCGGCCCGATGACACAGGGGAGCCTCCTGACAACCGACACCGTCGCCTGTGCAGACACCGAGGTGGAGAACCGCATGCGGCCGCAGAGCTTTGAAACGGGCTTTGTCGCCATGATCCGAGGGAGATCATAATGGCGGCGCCTCGCGCCCATGTAACGGCTTCGGAGACCGGAAAGAGCCCTTTCGCCGTCCGCATCGAGATGAGCGGTCATGTGCTTACGGGTGACGAACCCGTGGATGCAGGCGGCGGTGGACTTGGTCCCAGCCCTTTTGAGCTCCTCTCGGCTGCGCTGGCGGAATGCACCGCGATGACTGTGCGCTGGTACGCGCGCCAACAGGGCTGGCCCGTCGAACATGTGGCGGTGGTGGTCGACTACGGGAAGAAACTACTCGTGGGTGCTCCAAACCCCCTCGACGTATTCGAGAAGACCATTTCCATTCGCGGCCCTCGGCTTACCGACGAGCAGCGTGCACGCCTGCTTGATGTTGCCGCCAAGTGCCCAGTCCAACGCGTTCTAGAGAGCTCCCCTTCGATCAAGGCAAAGTTGGGAACACCAACCGGTCAAATCACCGGATAGCCGACGAACCTCGCCAATCAGTGGGACGGTGTAAGCCATGCTTGCAGAATCTTTGATTTCCAGGAGTGGTCGTGATGAACGCAGACGCTGCGCCGGCCAGCCCCGGTTTGCCTGAAGTCATCGTAGGCCTCGTCTGCCTTTCCGTTCTGGCTATTGGCGGGGGTGTCGGTTTGGTGCGACTAGGCATCGATCCGATTGCGCTCGGCATCATCCTGACTGCGCTTTCAGGCGTTGGTGGCATGGCCGGTTTCTTCGCGGCCTATCTACTGCGTATTCGATCCTGGGCGGCCTTCGGCGTGCGGCGCATATCCTGGCGTTGGATCATGATCGGTGCCGTGCTCGGAGTGCTCGCCTTCTTTGCCTATATATCGTTCACCGGGGACAGTCGGACCCCGCAAGACATCTACGCAACCGGAGCAAGCGGCGGGATCTGGACCGTAATCGCCGCCACCTTCTTCCTGAGTGTCATCACCCCGATCGGAGAGGAGTTCCTATTTCGGGGGGTCGTCACGACTGCACTTCTCCGCTATGGAGCGTTCATCGGGGTGGTCGGCGGCGCGCTGATCTTTGCGATTTTTCATGGCATCAACATGGTGTTTCCGACGGCGGTCGTGGTCGGTTTAGCCGCCGGCGAGGTTTTCCGCCGAAGTGGTTCGATATGGCCCGCCGTAACCGTGCATTTCGCCGTCAATCTGCCGACCATTCCAGTCATGGTGCTCGCGAGCGTGGCCAAATGAGCAATTCTGATAGCAAGGACACCAGATAGCTGGTTGACGATTTATCCGCTCGTCTACAAGAACCTTACAACCCCGCGACCGATCTGACAGCCGCAACGACTCTCGGCGTCACGGGCTTGCTCGTTTAAACGTTGTCGCACGATGGGAACCTCTGCGGCCAGATGGACCGCATCGACAAGTTTCCGGAGAACGCGTTTTCACTTCGCTCAAACCCACCGCGATGCCCTTGCCCATTTCCGCCTGGAGGGTCGATGGTGCAAGGGTGAGAGCTACAACCTTTTGCTGGGATTGCGAGTGCCATGTGCCGGCGTGGTCATCGCTAATAGCGCAAAGTGGACATCGTCGAAGATTATAAATACGCGCTCTAGGGTCTGTTGAGATTCAGGATTCACAGATTGGAATGTCCGTGATTCAAGCTCCGAAAGGAGCTTGGC
>NZ_JAQMIL010000138.1:0-9796 GCF_029990105.1 Bradyrhizobium sp. Arg237L
TGTTGCACGGGACCCACGGGTGCAACCAGCACCCGGCTTTCCCTGCGCCCTCTGATATCGAGGAGGGTGAAACGAGACGCAAAGCTCGGGCGCAACGCGCCGCGAGAACGCGAACTCACATCCCCTCACACACTCCACCGTCATGCCCCGCGAAGGCGGGGCATCCAGTATCCGGCGGCCTCTCGGCTCAAGCACGGCTGCCTCTGGAATACTGGATCGTCCGCCTTCGCGGACGATGACAGCGGATGAGCTGTTTGACATTTGAATCAGAACTCACCCCGCGTCGTCCCGGGCTTGCCCCATGACCCATAACCACAGGCCTTTGTTGTGTCCCCCGCTACAACAGCTTGCTCCTGCCACAACACCTCCCTGTGGTTATGGCTCCCCCGCCTTCGCGGAGACGACACTGAGAATGATGTGAGCCGCGCTACTGACTTCTTTTGCGGCTTCCACTCCGCGCGGACGTCATTCGATCGCTGTTGCATATTTGCGACGGTCGAGACAATTCGAGACTGTCTAAGCAGTGCTGACAAAAAGTTGAGCAGCCAAGTTTCGACTGTGTACGATTACGCGTGGTGATCGTGCAGCGTCGCAAGGCGCTGCGCTCAAACGCCGCAGAAAACCAATAGAAATAGGCAAAAGCGGAAAATGCGCGCCACGCGCGGAGGTTGCTTGGGCGTTTGCGCCTCGCCGCTGGCCACTCCCTAAAACACTGACGTTGCAGTCGTTACGTGCCGAAACTTGCAGCACGCTGTGAAAAAACTTGAGGCTTCTCACTTCAGGGGAACGGCGCAAGTGTCGTTGCGAAGGGCCTCGAACTTTCGCACGTCAACTTGGGGGTACACACGAATATGCTCAGTCTTCGAAACCTGGCAGCCGCGGCACTGTCACTTGCCACACTCGCGCCCGCCGGCTTCGCCAGCGCGGCCGACCTGCCGGTCAAGGCGCCAAAGCCCGCGCCTGATTTGCCGTTCTTCCTGCTGGTCGATAACCGCGTAACCTTCTCCTGGATGCCCAAGGGCACCGATCCCGGCGTGTTCTCCATTCAGCCGAACGGTACGATCAACGGCACGACGGCCAAGCAGGTCTACTCGTTCACCCACTTCGACATCTGGACCTACGGCACCAACTTCTTCACGATCTCGATGTTCAAGTCGGGTCAGAACGATCCGGCTTCGCCGTGCTCCAATGCCGGCGTGCTGATCACTGGCGCGTCAGCCAATTGCGCCGGCGCCACCGAAATCTACGGCCTGTTCCGCTCGACCTTCGGCTTCAATCAGATCTTCAACACCAAGGCCTTCAACGTCGGACCGCTCACCAACGTCTCCTTCGAAGTCGGTATGGACGGCAACAGCGAGAACAACTTCCTCGCCCCGGCCAAGCGACAGGTCGTCGCCGGTCTGCAGTTCGAATTCGCTCTGCCCTACAAAGGCTACTTCAACGTGTCGCCGTTGGCGTCCTGGGAGTTCTCCAACCACAACGCCTTCAACCAGTGCGGACTGTTCGGTCCCGGCATTCCGTATCCGGCTCCCGGCGCCACCTGCCTTCCGGACGGCAATACCAGCTTCAATCCGACCTGGGCGGTCGAAACCAACTACTACATGGACCTCGGCTTCCTGCCGGAATACATGCAGTACTTCTCGATCAGCGGCCGCGCCGCCTGGTACGGCAAGAAGGGTGACCAGAACAATCCGCTGGTTGGCTTCGGCACCGGTCCGTTCAGCACCGGCACCGCAGTTGAGTTCAACAGCGAGCCGATCCGTCTGACCTTCGACGCCAGCAAGGCGGTCTGGGGACCGAAGTACACCCACTTCGTCGATCTCTGGGTTGCCTACCGCTACTGGCAGAACAAGTTCGGCCTCGACCACAACGCAGCGCCTGGCGTCTGCACCCTCACCAACGCGGCCGGAGTGACGTACAGCACCAATAGCTGCACCGAGTCGACGGTCTACGGCGGTATCACCATGAAGTTCTAAGCACCTGACCCGTTCTCCAGGTGAACTGGGCGCCGCGATGAACCCGCGGCGCCATTTTTTTCTTAAGAGCGCGGACAAGACGCAGGCGAGGTAGGTTGGCAGTCCTTCGGGCGCTATTTCTGCCAGAGGCCGGCGTGGAGCTTCGCCGCCTCGTCCTCGATCAGCGGTCCGACGACATCGGTCGGTCGCTGTCCGGTGCGGAATACTTCGCGGCAGGGCAGGTCGAGGGTCGGATTTTCCGGATGATTGCCGGTGATCTCGCGCAGGCGATGTTCGCTTAACGCATAGACCAGGCGCCCGATGCCGGCCCAGTAGATCGCGCCCGCGCACATCGCGCAGGGCTCCGCGGACGAATAGAGCGTGGCGTGCTGGAGGACCTCAGGCGCCAGCGTCGTGCAGGCCTTGGTCGCGAGCAGGCGCTCGGCATGCGCGGTGCCGTCACGGGAGGGCATGTAGCCGTTCTCGACTTCCATCAGCACGTTGCGATTCTGGTCGACCAGAACCGAGCCGAAGGGATGATTGCCGTGGGTGACGGAGCGGCGGGCGACCTCGAAGGACCGGCGCAGGAAATGCAGGTCAGCCTCGTCCTGGGTGAGCGCAGAAATATCCGTCATCAATGTCCCGCCATGTGCCGCCCGATCTCGGTGAGATCGGCTTCGCTGGCGCGGGCCTCGTGGACGAGCTCACCGTGGAACATCACCACCAGACGGTCGGAAAGTTCGAGCAGTTCGTCAAGGTCTTCGCTGACGAGAAGCACCGCCGCGCCGCGGTTGCGCGCCGCCATGATCTCGGCATGGATCTGCGCCACGGCGGCGAAATCGAGCCCGAAGCAGGGATTGGCAGCAATCAGCACCTCGACCTCGCCGCCGAGCTCGCGCGCTAGCACCGCCCGCTGGACGTTGCCGCCCGAGAGCGCGGAGATAGGCGTATCCGGTGTGCGGGTCTTGATCTTATAGAGGCCGATCTTGCGTTCGGCATTCCTGCGAAAGGCCGCGCCACTCAGCCACCAGCCGCCCTTGGCGAAGGGGGCGCGGTCGAATTCGCGGAAGGCGATGTTGTCGGCCACGCTCATGCCGCCGACGCAGGCGTTCTTGAGCGGCTCCTCGGGCAATAGCGACATCTTGTGCCGGCGCATCTCCTCGCGCGTCGCCGAATAGCGCTCGCCGCGGATGCGGACTTCGCCGCTCTCGGCGTCGCGCTGGCCGGCGAGCACTTCCACGAGCTGGCGCTGGCCATTGCCGGAGACGCCGGCGATGCCCACGATCTCGCCGCCGCGGACCGTGAGCGAGACGTTGTGGACGGCCACCGCCCCGGCATCGTCGAGTGCGGTGAGGCTGTTGAGCTCGAGGCGCGCCTCGCCGACTTCGCCGACGCGGGGCGGCTGCACGGTCAATTGCTCGGCGCCGATCATGGTGCGCGCCATGGCATCCGGCGTGAGCTCGGCGACGCGGCCCTGGCCGGCGAGTTTTCCACGCCGCAGGATGGTCACCTCATCGGCAAAGGCCATCACCTCGCGGAACTTGTGCGTGATCATCAGGATGGTCAATTCACCTGATACGACCATCGCGCGCAGCATGCCCAAAACTTCGTCGGCCTCGCCCGGCGTCAGCACCGAGGTCGGCTCGTCCAGGATCAGGAAGCGCCGCTTCAGATAGAGCTGCTTGAGGATCTCGCACTTCTGCCGCTCGCCGGCCGAGATGTCGGAAACCTTGGCGTCCAGCGGCACCTTGAATGGCATCCGCGCGAGGAACGCCTCGAGCTCTTTCTTCTCTCTGCCCCAGTCCACTACGGCCGGCACGTCGTCGCGCGCCAGCACGAGGTTCTCCGCGACCGTCATCGCAGGGACCAGGGTGAAATGCTGGTAGACCATGCCGAGCCCGAGCGCGTGCGCGTCCTTCGGGTTGCCGATCTTCTGCTCACGCCCGCTGATCAGGATGTCGCCCTGGGTTGCGTGGTAATAGCCCATGATGCACTTCACCAGCGTGCTCTTGCCCGCACCGTTCTCGCCGAGCAGCGCGTGGAAAGAGCCGGGACGCACCTTCAATTCGACATTGTCGAGCGCCAGGAAATCGCCAAAGCGCATGGTCATGGCGATGGCATCGACACCGAAGGCGCCGGTGGGGGCGGGCGTCTCGCCGATGATCACGAGATCGCTCCGATCAGGTCGGCGGATTTCGCCACCGCGCCGAACACGCCGCCCTGCATCTTGATCATCTTCAGCGCATGATCGTGATTGCTCTTGTCGGTCGCGCCGCAGCAATCCTCAATCAGCACGCATTCGAAGCCGCGGTCGTTGGCCTCGCGCATCGTGGTATGGACGCAGACGTCGGTGGTGATGCCGGTCAGCACGATGTTCTCAATGCCGCGCAGGCGCAGCATCAGCTCCAGGTCGGTCGCACAGAACGAGCCCTTACCGGGTTTGTCGATGATCGGCTCGCCCGGCAGGGGTGCAAGATCGGGAATGATCTCCCAGCCGGGCTCGCCGCGCACCAGGACGCGGCCGCAAGGACCGGGATCGCCGATGCCGGCGCCGATCTGGCGCGAGCGCCAGCGCTTGTTGGCGGGAAGGTCGGCGAGATCGGTGCGGTGGCCCTCGCGGGTGTGGATGATGTGATAGCCCTGGCTCCGCATCACCGCGAGCAGGCGCTTGATCGGCTCGATCGGCGCCCGCGTCAGCGAGAGGTCGTAGCCCATCTTGTCGACATAGCCGCCGACGCCGCAGAAGTCGATCTGCATGTCGATGATGATGAGCGCGGTGTTTCCCGGGCGGAGATCGCCATTGTAGGGCCAGGCGTAGGGCTCGGACTTGATGGTGCGCTCGGGCATGGACGACCTCGTTGCTGCGCGTGTTATCGGGTGATGGAAAGTTCGGCCGGCGCGCCGATCAGCGTCCGCTTCGGCGAGCAGGTGATGATCATGATCGCGAGCGTCAGGATGTACGGCGCGGCGTTGAACAGGTGATAGCCCGAGGTGACGCCGACGGATTGCAGCGCCGGTCCCAGCGCCGCCGCGCCGCCGAAGGCGAGCGAGGCCCACAGGCAGAGCAGGGGATCCCAGCGCGCGAAGATCACGAGCGCGACCGCGGTGATGCCCTGTCCGCTCGAAAGGCCTTCGTTCCAGCTTCCGGGATAGAACAGCGACAGGAACGATCCGCCGATCCCGGCAAGGAAGCCGCCGACCATGGTGGCGCGCAGCCGGATCAGCAGCACCGAATGGCCCATCGCCCGCGCCGCGTCCGAGCTTTCGCCGGCGGTGCGGATCAGGAGCCCCCAGCGCGTGGTCTTGAACGCCCAATAGAGAGTGGGGGCGATTGCGACGCCGATCAGGAACAGCACATTGATGCGGAGTGCGGCGCGGACCTGCGGAATGTCGCTCCACCAGCCGAAATCGATCGCGGGCAGCCGCGGCGCGGTCGGTTCGATCAATGGCTTGCCGAGGAAGAAAGCGAGCCCGATGCCGAACAGCATCAGCGCGATGCCGACCGCGACGTCGTTCACGCGCGGCAATGAGCAGATGCCGGCATGGAGCGCGCCGAGCAGCGCGCCGGTGACGCCGGCGGCAAGCACGCCCAGCCAGGGCGAGCCGGAGAGATAGGAGATGCCGTAGGCGCTCATCGCGCCCATCACCAGCGTGCCCTCGAGGCCGAGATTGATGCGGCCGCTCCGCTCGGTGATGCATTCGCCGAGACTGACGAACAGGAACGGCGTCGAGACACGGATGGCGCCGCCGAGCACGGCGAGCGGGACGGTCCACAGCCCGATCGATGCGTCTGCCATGTCAGGACTTTCCTTTCAGGAAGCCAATGCGTCCGTAGAGCGCGTCGCTGGCCAGCACGAACACGAAGATGATGCCCTGCAGCACCAGGACGGAAGCGTCGGGCAGTCCGAGCCGTCGCTGCAGGAGGCCGCCACTGGCGCTGATGCCGCCGAGCAGGATCGCGACCGGAATGACCGCGAGCGGATTCTGCCGCGCCAGGAAGGCGACCAGGATGCCGGTGAAGCCGTAGCCCGCGGCGAGATTGGCGTTGGTGCGGCCCTGGACGGCGGCGACCTCGATCATGCCGGCAAGGCCCGCGCAGGCGCCGGCGAGAAAGCAGATCGTCATGATCAATTTGCCGACGCCAAGTCCGACGATCTTCGCGGCGCGGATATTGCCGCCGGCGACACGTGCGGCAAAGCCGAAGGTGGTGTGATAGATCAGGATGTAGGAGGCGATCGCGCAGACGAGGCCGAACACCAGGCCCCAATGCACGTCGGTGCCGGGGATGGTGCCGATCATGTTGGCGGCGCCGATCTCCCGCGTCGACGGCTTGTTGAGACTGGAGGGATCGCGCATCACGCCTTCGACGAGATGGTTGAGGATGGCAAGCGCGATGTAGACCAGCAAGAGGCTCGAGATCGTCTCGTTGACGCCGCGATACTGACGGAGCGCGCCTGATAGCGTGATCCACAATCCGCCGCCGATCACGCCGGCAATGACCATCGCGATCTGCACCACCAGCGGCGGCGCCCATTGCATGGCGAGCGCCGCGCTGGTCGCGGAGAGCGCGCCGATCAGGAGCGCGCCTTCGCCGCCGATGATGACCATGCCGAGCTGCGCCGGCAGTGCCGTGCACAGCGCGGTCAGGATCAACGGCGCGGCGCGGGTCAGCGTGTTCTGCCAGGAGAACCAGGTGCCGAACGCGCCCTGGTACATGTAGAAATAGAGATCGAGCGGATTCTTGCCGTAGAGCGCGACGAACACGCCGAAGGTCGCGAGCGCGCCGATCAGGGCGGCGCCCGGGATCAGGATGTACTCGATGGCGGCGCCGTAGCGCTGCAGGAAACCGGGATCGGCGGCCGGGGCGACCCCGACCGCCTCGACTGCCTCGGCCGAGTCAGCCGTGTCCGTCGTCACGAAGTCGCTCCGATCACGCCTTCGATCAGATAGTCCATCTTCTCGAGCTCAGGATCCTTCTGGCCGCGCTCGATGCCGGACGCGATCACCGTCTTGCCCTTGTTGTCGAGGATCGGTCCCTTGAAGATGGTGTATTCGCCGGCGACGAGCTTTGCCTTCATCTCGTCGGCATGCTTGCGCGCTTCGGCCGAGACCGCTTCGCCATAGGGCGAGCATTTGACGATCTCTTCCTTCAGGCCGCCACGATAGAAGTTCGGGATCGATTCGCCCGACGCGATCATCTTCAGGAATTTCGGATAGAGCGCTTCCCAGTTCCATTCGGCGCCGGTGAGATAGGCCTTCGGCGCGAGCGGGGATTGGTTGACATGGTAACCGCAGACAAAAGCGCCGCGGCGAGCAGCGTTCTCGACCATCGTCTTGGGGCCGTCGACATGGCAGGTCAGCACGTCGACGCCCTGGTCGATCAGGCTGTTGGTGGCCTCGGCTTCCTTGACCGGCATCGACCAGTCGCCGGTGAAAATCACCTGCGTCGTCGCCTTCGGGTTGGCGAGCTTGGCGCCGAGCGTGAAGGCGTTGATGTTGCGCAGCACCTGCGGGATTGGCTTGGCGGCGACGAAGCCGAGCTTGCCGCTCTTGGTCGAATAGCCCGCAACGATACCGGAAATGAACTGCGCCTCGTCGATATAGCCGAAATAGCTGCCGGCGTTCTTCGGGTCCTTCTCGGTCCACAAGCCGCCGCAATGCTCGAAACGGATCTTCGGATATTTGTTCGCTATCTTGACCATGTGCGGACTGAAGTATCCGAACGAGGTCGGGAACAGCAGCGTGGAGCCGTCGAGATTGATCATGGACTCCATGGTCTTCTCGACAGCATCGGTCTCCGGCACCTTCTCTTCCTCGACCACCTTGATGCCGGGCAGTTTCTTCAGCGCCGCCGCGCCTTGCGCGTGCGCCTGGTTGTAGCCGTAGTCGTCACGCGATCCGACATAGATGAAGCCGATGGTGGTCTCGGCCGCCTGCGCCGTGCGCGCGCCGATCGTGCCGCTGAGCGCCAGCGCGGCGCCGCCTTGCAATAAATGCCGTCGTGAAATCCTGCTGAAATCCATTGCCTGCTCCCCTGGGGCGGTCCGGCCGCCGGTCGTTGCGCATCCGCGCCAACGGCGGAGCTTAGGCGGGGTGTCGCAAGCTTCGTGCCAGAGCCTATCTGGCGGGCATGAAATACCAATTTATTGAAATAGCTTGGGTATTATTCGATGCCGTATTCCGCTCAAACTTTGAGCGATGCTGCGTCAGCCTAATTATTGAGCGTTACCAGACAATTGTATGCAAGGCCGCTGAGCACTATTTGGGGCGTTGATCGTGCGCCAAGGGGCTGGCATTGAACTTGTATCGATCCCGACGCCGGCATCGAAGCGGCGCTTTACTGGAAAAGCATGAGCAAGAAAGACGCGGCGGGAGCCGGGACCAGACCATCTTTGCTTGGCGAGGAGATCGTTGCCCGCATCGACCAGCTTGCGGCGATATCGGAGACGCCTGAGCATTTGGCGCGAATCTATCTGACGCCCGAGCACCGCAAGGCGGCCGATCTCCTTCTGTCCTGGATGCGCGAGGCCGGGATGAGTGCGCATCTCGACGCGATCGGCAATGTCTGCGGCCGTTACGAGGGCGAGAGGCCTGGCCTGCCGAGCCTGATGCTGGGCTCGCATTACGACACCGTCCGCGACGCCGGCAAATGGGACGGACCGCTCGGTCTGATCACGGCGATCGCCTGTGTCGCCGATCTCAACCGACGCGGCCGCCGATTGCCGTTCGCGATCGAGGTGACTGGCTTTGCCGACGAAGAAGGCGTGCGCTTTGCCTCGACGCTGCTCGGCAGCCGCGCGGTCGCCGGCACTTTCGATGAAAGCGTACTGAACGCGCGTGACCACGCCGGCATTTCCATGCGCGAGGCGATGATCGCCTTCGGGCTCGATCCCGATCATATCGGCGCCGCCGCGCGCACCCGCCGCGAAGTGCTTGCCTATGTCGAACTGCATATCGAGCAGGGCCCGGTGCTGGAAGAGAAGGGGCTGCCGGTCGGCGTGGTGACCGCGATCGCCGGCGCCACGCGGCTTGCGGCAAAGATCACGGGCATAGCCGGCCATGCTGGTACGGTGCCAATGGCACTCCGGCGCGATGCGCTCGCGGGCGCCGCCGAATGCATCACGGCGATCGAGGGTTTCTGCAAGAGCGACGGTGGCGGTCTCGTCGGCACTGTCGGCTATATCGATGCCAGGCCCGGCGCCACCAACGTGATCCCGGGATTCGTCTCCTTCACCATCGACATCCGCGCGCCCACGGATACGCATCGCAAGCGCGCGGTCGCCGATATCGTTCGTCAAATCGAGACCATCGCGAAACGCCGCTCGCTCGCGCTGCAACTCGACGTCACCCATGAGAACCGCACCGTGCCCTGCGCGTCCTGGCTGAAAGCGCAGGTGGCGGAGGCGGTGGCCGGCGAGGGATACCCCGTGTTCGAACTGCCGAGCGGAGCGGGGCATGACGGCATGGCGATGATTGATGTCGCCGACGTCGCCATGCTCTTCGTCCGCTGCCGCGGCGGCATCAGCCATCACCCCGACGAGCATGTGGATCTCGCCGATGCCGACGCTGGCGCGCGGGTTTTGCTGCGGCTCATCGAGAATTTTCGGTCGAGCGAAGGGGCAACGTAGGGTGGGCAAAGCGAAGCGTGCCCACCATTCGCGAGCGGTGCAAGAGATGGTGGGCACGGCGCAAGAGCGCCTTTGCCCACCCTACGGCTTGATCGCGAATTTTCGGCCGCTTGGATATCGCCGTAACATCGTAGGATGGGTAGAGCGAAGAGACTGGGCAAGAATCTTGGCTGATAGGCCGATGCGTGTACGATTCGGTTATGCCGAATCATA
>NZ_JAQMIL010000139.1:0-9283 GCF_029990105.1 Bradyrhizobium sp. Arg237L
GACCGGCTCCAAACCCGCAGGCCGCGTCTCCGAGCCAAAATCCGCCCGGCATTCGCCTGGGCCCTGTAATCGGGGCGGAAAAAATCTTGCCCAGTCTCGAAGCGCAACCCGGGATCTGTCGAGCATCGCGCGGGCTTTCCCCGGGTTACGCTTCGCTCCACCCGGGCTACGGCCGCTGGGGAGAGATGGGCGCCCGTCGATGGCCGTCAAACGGCATTGTGCCGCGAAATTGAAAGACAGATTTCGTCGATGGGTATCTAATAAGCTGCTTTGTATCTGTAATTGTGAGGGGAGAATGACCGATGCAGCTCGCTCGCTCCGCTTTACCTTTACTTGCGGCGCTTCTTGCAAGCCCAGCCATTGCGCAATCCTTTCCGCCAGGATCTGCGGTTTATAACTGGCATTATACTTGTCCCACCAACAATCCGGACGGTACGTGCCGGTTTTCGATTTTGGCGGCGAATTACGCAGGAAATAACGTAGCCGATGTTCAGGCCGTGCTGGCCTATCAGACGGTCGGAGCGCAGCAGATTCCGTTCTACCATTTTCGGATCACGTTCATGGGCAACAAGAAGCCGGATCTGGTGATGGTCCAGGCCAATGCGGCGGTTGCATTTGCAGTGTACGGCATGGCCCAGGCCACTGGCACGGGGCCGATTGCGTCTGAAACTGCCTCTGTGTTGAATTAGCGCGTGCTCCGATCAGAGCGAGAAGCGCCGCCGCAATGAAGCTGCGCTTCCTCGCCCGCTTGCGGGAGAGACGAGCATAGCTCGCTCTGAGAGGGCTGGGGTGAGGGCTCTCTCCGCGAAAAGAAAGAGGTTATCTTTGCGTGGAGAGAGCCCTCACCCGGCGCTGCGCCATAGCCGAAGCTCCGCTTCGGCGTTCTCTAAGGACGGCCGCCGAAGGCGGCCTATGCCTCTCCCGCAAGCGGGCGAGGTGACTCTCAAGGCCGCTTCGCGGCAACCGCAAGCGCGGGAGGTGAAGCCGATCCGCAGCCGATTCAGCCTGATCGGATCGCGCTCTTAGCGCGCGTCGCGCGCGAGCATGCGCGCCGGCGCCTTGCTCGCCGCGTCGCCCATCGTCAGCGCCATCGCTGCAACCGAGACCACGCGTTCGATGATCCCTTCGACGTCGTCGACGTCGCATTTGCCTTCCGACAGTTTCGTCAGCCGCTCGCTGTCGCGCACGGTCTGCTGCGCCATGGCGAGTGCGAAGTGCAGGCCCCAATAGAGTTCGACATCGCTGTGCCCGGGGAGCGACCGCCGCATCGCCGCGATGAATTTGCGCAAATGATCGATCTCGCGGTTCCGGATGCGGCGGATCGGCGGCACTGACTCAATCGAGACCCGTATCATGAAACGTGCCGCGGTCGAGCGTTGGTTCTCCGGACCCAGGCAGCCGCGCAAGGTCGGGCCGACGAGGGCGCGCAGTATCGCATCGACCGAGGCCCGCCCGTCGCCTGCTTCCTCGGCGGCCTGCAATAGCCTGAGCCGCTCGCGGTTGAGCTGGATGCTGCGGGTGACGAACAGTTCCGCGATCAATTCATCTTTCGAGCCGAAGTGATAGTTCACCGCGGCGAGGTTGACGTTTGCCTCCGCGACAATGTCGCGCAGCGTGACGTCGCCGAAGCCGCGGTCGGCATAGAGCCGCTCGGCGGCGGCGAGGATGGCGGTACGGGTCTGGTCGCTGGCCATTAGGATCACCCCCGTCGCGGGAGTTGCATTTCAAACATTTGTATGAAACTATCGTTTGAAGGCCGGAAAATGTCAATCCGCTGATATGCGCGATCGACGTTCCGGCACGCCACATTCATTGTCGTCCGTGCTCAGGCCTTGCGGCGTGCGGGCGGCGGGAAGACAGTGCGGCCCAAAGTCTAGGAAACGAGGAGCGTCCCATGGATTTCACGATGTCGGACAAGCAGAGGGAATGGCTGAACCGCGTGCAGTCGTTCATGACCACGCATGTTCGCCCGGCGGTGCCGATCTACAGGAAGCAGGACGAGGAGGGGCCGCGCTGGAAGGTGATCCCGATCCTCGAGGAGCTGAAGAAGAAGGCCAAGGCCGAGGGCCTCTGGAACATGTTCCTGCCGCCGTCCTCGCATGATGACGACGAATTTCACGGCGCGGGATTGACCAATCTCGAATACGCGCTGCTCTCGGAAGAGATGGGCCACATCACCTGGGCGTCCGAAGTCTTCAACTGCTCGGCGCCCGACACCGGCAACATGGAAGTCCTGTTCCGCTACGGCAGCAAGGAGCAGAAGCGGCAGTGGCTGCGGCCGCTGATGGACGGCGAGATCCGCTCCGCCTTCCTGATGACGGAGCCCGCGGTGGCTTCGTCGGATGCGACCAACATCGAGACCCGCATCGAGCGCGACGGCGATCACTATGTGATCAACGGCCGCAAGTGGTGGTCGTCGGGCGTCGGCGATCCCCGCTGCAAGATCGCGATCCTGATGGGCAAGACTGATCCTTCGGCCGCCAGGCATCAGCAGCAGTCGCAGATCCTGGTCCCGCTCGACACCCCCGGCATCAAGGTCGAGAAGATGCTGCCGGTGTTCGGCTTCGATGACGCGCCGCACGGCCATGCCCAGGTGCTGCTCGAGAACGTGCGCGTGCCGGCGTCGAACCTCCTGCTCGGCGAAGGCCGCGGTTTCGAGATCGCGCAGGGCCGCCTCGGCCCGGGTCGCATCCATCACTGCATGCGCACCATCGGCAAGGCCGAAGAGGCGCTGGAGAAGATGGTGAAACGGCTGATGTCGCGCACCGCCTTCGGCAAAAAGATCATCGAGCACTCGGTGTGGGAGCAGCGCATCGGCGAAGCCCGCACCAATATCGAGATGACGCGCCTGCTGTGCCTCAAGGCTGCCGACATGATGGACAAGGTCGGCAACAAGTCCGCGCAACTCGAGATCGCCATGATCAAGGTTGCGGCGCCGAATATGGCGCTGAAGATCATCGACGAGGCGATCCAGGCCTATGGCGGCGGCGGCGTGTCCGACGATGCAGGCTTGGCGAAGGATTATGCGGGCATCCGCACGCTGCGGTTGGCCGACGGTCCGGACGAGGTGCATAATCGCGCCATTGCCAGACTTGAACTTCGGAAGTATGCAAACACTACGCACTGATCGGGAACGCCCAGATGGCGCTCCCCAAGAAGAGTGAGGGAGCGTCATCGTGGCGGACGGCGTCAGGAAGGACGAAGAATTTTCCGGGACCCGGGAAGTCGAGGAACGGCATCGCATCGACGAGGCAAGCCTTGCCCGCTGGATGCAGGAGCACGTTGAAGGGTTTCAGGGACCGCTGAAGGTCCTGCAATTCAAGGGCGGCCAGTCCAACCCGACCTATAAGCTCGAGACGCCCGGTCGCGCTTACGTGATGCGGCGCAAGCCGTTCGGTAAGTTGTTGCCATCAGCGCACGCGGTCGATCGCGAGTTCCGCGTGATCGCCGCGCTCGGCAAGCAGGGCTTTCCGGTCGCGAGGGCCTACGCGCTCTGCACCGACGACTCCGTGATCGGCGCCACCTTCTACGTCATGTCCTTTGAAGAGGGCCGGGTGTTCTGGGATCCGACGCTGCCGAGTCAGACGCCGGAGGATCGGCGCAAGATTTTCACCAGCAAGATCGAGACGCTGGCGAAACTCCACGTCTTCAATCCCGAAGCGATCGGGCTCGGCGATTTCGGCAAGCCCGGGAATTATTTCGCGCGCCAGATCGATCGCTGGACCAAGCAGTACCGCGCGTCCGAGACGCAGCACATCGAAGAATTCGAGAAGGTGGCCGAGTGGCTGCCGAAGACGGTGCCGCAGCAGGAGCGGGTCTCGATCGTCCACGGCGACTACCGCCTCGACAACATGATCTTCCATCCGACCGAGCCGCGGGTGCTGGCGGTGCTGGATTGGGAATTGTCGACGCTCGGCGATCCCATGGCCGACTTCACCTATCTGTTGATGCAATGGACCATGTCGGGGCTTGCCGACGCCGATCTCAAGGCGCTGAACATTCCGAGCATGGAAGAGGCTGCGCAGATCTATTGCAACGTCACCAACATGGCGGTGCCGGATCTCAACTGGTACTTCGCCTATAATCTGTTCCGCCTCGCGGGCATCACGCAGGGTATCGCCGGCCGGATCCGCGACGGCACCGCCGCGAACGCGAAGGCGATCGAATCAGCCAAGCGCACGGTGCCGCTGTCCAAGGCATCCTGGGAATACGCGCAAAAGGCGGGCGCAACGTGAGAGAAGATAGTGTGGCGCGACCCCTTCGGATCGCGCCACGTTGTAGCCGAGCCTGCCCGTCCAATCCGACCCGGTAGCTGACTTGGCGCTTTCCCCGAACGTACGCGGAAGCCTGTTCATGGCGGTGGCCACGGCGGGCTTCACGGTCAACGATGCGATCACCAAGTTCGTGTCAGCGGAGATGAACTTCGGCCAGGTGATGCTGGTGCGGGGTGTGTTTGCCATTGGGCTGATCACGGCGCTGGCATTCCACCACGGCGCGATGCGGTCGTTTCGGACGCTCCTGGTCAAGCCGGTCGCGCTGCGGGTGACCGGCGAAGTCGGCGGAACGGTCTCCTACCTTGCGGCACTCTCGCATTTGCCGCTCGCGAATATCTCCGCGATCCTCCAGGCGCTGCCGCTGCTCGTCACGCTGGGCGCCGCGCTGGCATTCGGTGAGCCGGTCGGCTGGCGGCGCTGGCTTGCGATCATCGCCGGCTTTGTCGGCGTTCTCATCATCGTTCGCCCTGGCGCCGAAGGCTTCAACCAGTTCGCGCTGTTCGCCTTGATCTCGGTGGTCTTCTGCGCGTTGCGCGATCTCGCGACCAGACAGATCCCGGCGCAGATTCCGTCGCTGTTCGTCACGCTGCTGACAACAGTCACGGTGACGACGACTGGCGCCGTCATCCTCGTCCCGCTCGGCGGCTGGACCCCGCCATCCGCCGGTGCGCTCGGCTTGCTGGCGATGGCTGCGGTTCTTGTCCTGATCGGCTACCAGTGCGTCATCATGGCGCTGCGCACCGGCGATATCTCCGCCGTGGCGCCGTTCCGCTATCTTGCGCTGCTATGGGCCATGCTGCTCGGCTATCTCATCTTCGGCGACGTGCCCGACGCCATGATGATCACAGGTGCTGCGATTATCGTCCTGTCCGGACTCTACGCCTTCTACCGCGAGCATAAGCGCAAACGCCCGGTGGCCGCAGGCGCATCCGGCCTGCCGCCGGATGGGCTGTGATCGAGATTACGCGCCGTCAGGCGTAACTGCTAAAATCAGTCGCGTTCGAAGATATTGGTGCCAGGGTAGGCTAGCGCCCTCAGCTGAGGTCGTACTGTGGTCCGATTCCGCTTTTGCCAGGCCGTTGAGCGTCTCTTCACAGGCAGAATTGCTGTCCCAATTTTCGCGTCGTCGTGCAGCGATATTTTGTTTTATGCTCGGTGTATAATCCGCGCGCTGTAACTGGTTGACGAAAACCTATGCATTCGGCTGATCCACGCATGTTGGTCCTCAGCGTGCCAGACTAGATTCGAGACGCGCACCGGCACGACTTATCAGTGCGAGGTTATCGCGTGACGTTAAACCCAAACCGCTGCAGCCTGATCCTGCCCGTCGTCACCGAAATGTGGTGAGGACCCTGACGCATGCAGGCGTTTCCAGGGGAGGAAAGCTCATGAGCCTCAAGCAAATTGCAATCGGCATTTGGGCAATCGCCTGCCTCATCGGGGCCGTAATGTTTCTGCCAGACGTTGGCCAAGCACAGGATGCGAAGGTAAAGGCGGCGATGGACCTTTTGGAGTCGAAGGCGAATAAACTAGGTCCACCAAGGATCGAAGGGACCGACGCGGTCGCCGGCAAGGCGGCGCCTGCCATCTATTTTGGCTCAACCAAGATGAATAACAATTTCGAGCTGGTTGACGAGGTCGTAAAGCAGGCTCAGGGGACCGCCACGATCTTCGTGAAGAGTGGAGACGAATACGTTCGCGTCGCCACCAACGTGAAGAAGGATGATGGCTCGCGAGCGATTGGAACGATTCTGGATCCGAAAGGCAAAGCCATCGAGTCCATCAGGGCAGGTGACGCGTTCTATGGGGAGGTGGATATCCTCGGAAAACCTTACATCACAGGGTACAAGCCGATACGGGATTCTTCGAATAACGTGATCGGAATCTACTATGTGGGTTATTTGAAGTAGTCCGTCCCTTGACCCCGTCGACTGTGCGTTGCCGGAGTACCCAAAATGCGACTTAGAGGAGGGCGTTAGTCGGCTGCTAGTCAGGTGAACGCGTAAAGGGCACAAAGCGCACGAGACCGACGACGCGCGTTGTCGTCTCGCTGGGACCGATCTTTTCGACCACCGTGAGCTGCTGAGTGGTGTAAGCAGGCCCGACCGGCATCACCAGCCGGCCACCCACTCTAAGCTGCTCAATCAGAGGCTGCGGCACCTGCCCGAGCGCGGCGGTTACGACGATTGCGTCAAAAGGACTGCATTCCGGCCAGCCAGCATATCCGTCGCCGAGCCGAACGTTTACGTTGTCATAGGCGAGCTCTCTGAGTGTTTTGGCGGCGGCCTCGGCCAATTGCGGGATGATCTCGATGGTGCAGACGTTTCGCGCCAGACGCGCTAGGACAGCGGCCTGATAGCCCGAGCCCGTACCGATTTCGAGCACGACATCATCGGGCGCGACGTTGGCCAGTTGGGTCATCAACGCGACGATCAACGGCTGCGATATGGTCTGGCCGAAGCCGATCGGAACCGGCATGTCCGCGTATGCGATCGAGCAGGAGCGCTCAGGAATGAACAGGTGGCGCTGTGTTTGCCCCATGGCCTCAAGGACCCTCTCCGACGGCTTCTGCTGTCCAAAAACACCGTGGGACCGGGCGTAGCCGCGGATGGTTTCGACCATGGCAGCGCGTTCGCGGACGCATTCTGCGTCCTGCGCGCTCACTTCTCGCAGACCTGCAACGATGGAAATCATCACCAGCAGCAGGGTGTTCATGAGTCGCGCGGCCTTCCCAGCCGCTTCGCGATCAACCCTTTGAACGCAAGGCACCATTGGGCATTTAGCCAGCTCGAACGTAGCCGTAGCGCAGGTTCGAGGGCTCGATGGATGCCGACGCGTATTCATTCTTGAGCGCCGCGAGCCGATCCTCGGAAAACGCCGGCATCCCGGTGTTGTCAGCCGCTTTCATCTTAATCTTGTAGAGCCGGATTGCGTTGCCGGCGAAGATCAGCTGCTTGGTCGGGCTGTTGGCGTCACCGAGCGGCGCAAAGCCGTACTCCTTTTGCATGTCCTCGGGGATTTCCAGCCGGCGCAGCGCCTCAATCTGCCACTGCGGCGACCCGTACCAGACGGAGTCGGTGCCCCACATGACATGGTCGACGCCCATGCCCTTGATCAGCGTGCCGACCAGAGCGGCGCAGAATTTGGGATGCGCCACCGCAGAGTTGGCGAAAGACGTGCCGAGCTCGGCATAGACGTTAGTGACGCCGAACTTCTGCGGGATCTCCGCGAGGTCCGTTGCCCAGCGGATACGGCCGGTCTGCTCGAATTCGGCCCAGGCCTGGTCGGGCAGCTCAAGGAATGGCCGCAACGCCGAGTGGTAGATCACGAAGTTCATCTGCGGCCAATCCTTTGCAGCTTTTCCGATATCCCACGCGGTTGCGTATTCCCACACGCCGGCAAAGGACTTCTCGTAGTCGGGCGGCAGCAGACCCTTGTGGATGCACAGCGTGTTGATGCCGGCCTTCACCGCCTTCTCGTAGAATGGATACATCAGCGGCTCATCATCGAGCCGCCACGGGAATTTGGAGGGTGCCAGCGGGTCACCTATCGTATAGGACTTCCAAGAATCCGGCTTATAGACGGTGATCGCCTTGTCGACCTCCTCCATCCAGCCGGGCTGCTTCGGGGTGATCACGCTGTGCGCCAGCAGCCGCCGAGAGCCGGCGAAATCGTTGATCAACTCGCGGGCCTTGACGATCTGCTCGTTGGAGAGCAGCCACCAGCTCGGGTCGTCGAACGGGGCGCCGCTCAACAGCGCCAGGCTGGTATCGCTGTCGTAGTAAACCTCTTTCACGTAGTTCTCAAATTTGTACCGGCCTAGCGAGGAGACGCCTTCCTCCTTCATCTTCGGGTTCCAGTGCTCGCTCGCAAACTGGCCGAGCCCCAACAGCTCCTTGTGGTCGAACTCGTCGCGCACGAAATGGGTCTGGACGTCGAAGATGAACTGCCCGGCGAGGCTTTGCGCCCGGGCCAGCATTAACTCCGGCTCGCGGGCTTCAGCTGGCGCGACCTGGAAGACGTTGCCGTAGACGTCGTTCATCGCGAGAAATGCTGCAGCCATGCCGCAGCTCGTGCGCATGAATTGCCGGCGGTTCAGACCCAGGTGCCTGCCATTCGCCTCGGCCAGCTCATTAATCCTGGCCTCGACCTTCCTCTGGGTATTACTCTGCGGCGGCGGCAGATACTCGCCATTGGATACGATCTGGGTCGGAATTGGGGTAGCCGCCGATGCTGACTCGGCCCCGGCGACGAGGCGTTGTTCTCGCTCACTAAGCCAAGTGCTCATCCTATCCTCCCTCATCGGTGATCGAATGCGCCGGTCGTTGCCCCCCATGAAGGCTGCACGCCTGTCCCTGCTTGCGGGCGGTTAACAGGACCGACTCGGCATAGCCTCAGATCCCGCTCTAAGAATTGCACCGCAGCGCAGCGCATGGAGGCGAGTTATTCAATGCTTAAACAGGTCTTACCGCAAGCGACGTAATGCGGCAGACGCACTGTCCCAACACGCAAACCGCCGATCTGAATAGGAAGCGGGCCTGACTACGCCGGCACGACGCCGCTCGAACGGTGCGCGGCGAACGCATTCAAGCGCGGTCCTCCCGCTGACATTGGCACTGGTAGCTTGCGCCAGTGCCCGACGGGCAAATCAAAATCGCGATCTCGTTTCGCGTCGGTGCCGGGAGGCCCGAAGCGACCCGGAAATCTGACGGGCGTGGAAATTAATTTGTTGAATGATCTCAAGCTGATTTGGGACGTCCAGCCACCGGGTGAAAAATATCCCGCTTAAGGCGTCGGGCAAATCAGTGATTTAACTCCGCGCATCTCACCCAAATGAGGGGCGGGTCGCGATCGTCACGAACGTTGCGGTGAGATGCGGTGGACGTAAGCGTCACGACTGACGAGCGTGACGATCACGGACGGCGAAGTCGTGTGGTTCTGGCGCCCCGACGCTGGCGCTAAGTTCTGTTCGTTGAGCAGAGCGACGGTGGCAAGAAAGCCCGGTCACC
>NZ_JAQMIL010000140.1:0-8510 GCF_029990105.1 Bradyrhizobium sp. Arg237L
GCCGTTGACGCGGTATAGCTAGAAGTCCGTTCACAGGGACAGACCGGAAGTCTGCGACCGAGAGGCAACAGGGGTTATTGACCCTGGCTGTGTGAAAACGCCGCGCCGCTGTTATGATTCCTTCGTGATTCTGTGGAGGAATCGATGAGGCGCTTCGTTGAAGAGGCGGATCGTGGGCAATGGACGCTGTTGCCCGAATGCCTCGATAATTTCATTGACGAAAGCAATCCTGTTCGCGTGATCGACGTGTTTGTCGATGCGCTGGATTTGGCTGAGATGAGCTTCGAGGGGGTGGAGCCGGCGGCGACTGGTCGGCCGTCGTACCACCCCTCCGTTCTCCTTAAGCTTTACATTTACGGCTATCTGAACCGGGTTCAGTCGAGTCGGCGGCTGGAACGAGAGGCCGGGCGCAATGTCGAGGTCATGTGGCTGCTGGGTCGGCTCGCACCTGATCACAAGACGATCGCGGACTTCCGCAAGGACAACGGCCTAGCGCTTCGCAAGGTCTGTGCGCGCTTTGTCGAACTCTGCCGTGAGATAGGCCTTCTCGCGACGGCGAGCGTCGCCATCGATGGGAGCAAGTTCAAAGCCGTGAACAATCGGGACAAGAACTTCACAAAGGCGAAGGTGCAACGGCGGCGTGCTCAACTTGAGGAGAGCGTCGCGCGCTACCTGAGCCAACTTGATACGGCCGATCGACAGGAGCCGAGCGAGGCGTTGGCCACAAAGGTGACGAGGCTTACCGAGAAGCTGACGAAGCTGAAGGAAGAAATGGGCAAGCTTGCCGTTTACGAGAAGCAGATGCTCGCCTCGTCCGACCAGCAAATCTCGCTCACTGATCCCGATAGCCGATCGATGGCCACGAGCGGTCGCGGTTCCGGCGTTGTCGGCTACAACGTGCAAGTCGCCGTGGATACCGAGCATCATCTGATTGTGGCGCACGAGGTGACGAACAGCGGCTCAGATCGAGCGCAGCTGGCCAATATGGCCAAGCAGGCGAAGGCCGTTCTAAAGACCGAGACGCTCGAAGCGGTGGCCGATCGCGGTTACTTCAACAGCCCGGAGATCCTCGCGTGCCACGAAGCAGGCATCACGGTAACTCTGCCCAAACCGCTGACATCGGGTGCTAAGGCGGACGGACGCTTCGGTAAGCAGGACTTTGCCTATTTACCAGAGGAGGACGCCTATCGCTGCCCGGCTGGGGAGCGACTGCCATATCGCTATACAAACGAAGAAGACGGCAAGGTGCCGCGGCGCTACTGGACCACGGCCTGTCAGAGCTGTTCGCTCAAGTCCCAATGCACGCCAGGGCCAGAGCGGCGGATTACACGGTGGGAGCACGAGCATCTGCTTGAGGCTGTGCAGCAGCGCCTCGATGCAAACCCAGAGGCGATGCGCCAGCGCCGAGAGACAGTCGAGCACCCATTTGGCACCATGAAGGCCCGCATGGGGGCGACACACTTCCTGACGAAAACGCTTCCAAAAGTAGCTGCCGAGATGGCAATTGCGGTCCTGGCCTACAATCTGACGCGGGCCATGAACATTGTTGGCATCAAGCCGCTGATCGCTGCGATCGCAGCCTGACACCCTCGGGCCGCGGACTCTCAGCGACGCCCTTTTAGAGGCCGTTTTTACACGGCCAAGACCCGAAGCGGACGTCATCTTTCAACGGTCGGCGGCTCAATCCGTCGCCTGTCGGCACCTCACGCTCATGTGTGCAGAGAAGCCCGTCCTCCCCATTGCATTACGATCGTAATTTAATATTGTGATCGTAATGGCATGAGCTGAGCCGCTGTATCACGGCAGCGGAATGCTGCAAACCGCTCTTTGCGAGGACTTCATGAACGACATCACCGGCGTTTCGCGCCACATGGCTCCCGAAGCACTGATGGACCGCTCCTCGCTGGGACTCGCGGCCGCTGCGGCAGCTATTCGCAATGGCGAAATCACATCGGAAGCATACACCGCGGCGCTTCTGCGGCGTGCGCGAACGCTTGCCGAGCTTAATGCCTTTATCACCATCGACGAGGCTGCTGTGCTGGCCGCCGCGAGGAACGCGGACAAAACACGTGCCGCCGGATCGGCGGCTCCGCTACTGGGCGTGCCGCTCGGAGTGAAAGACAGTTATCTGACGAAAGGGCTGCCTACGAGCCTGGGTCTCGATAGCCTCGCTCACTTCGTCCCACGCGAAGATGCGGACGCGGTCCGCGCTATCAAGGATGCGGGCGCTTTGGTCTTCGGCAAGAACAACCTCGTTGAGATGTCCTACGGCTTGACCGGTCACAACGCACATTACGGCCAGGTCAAGAATCCGCACGCACGAGATCGCGTGTCGGGCGGCTCCTCGAGCGGTTCTGCCGCATCCGTGGCCGCGGGCCTCGTTCCCGCGTCCTTGGGCGGTGACACCGTTGGGTCGATCCGGGTGCCCGCATCGTTGTGTGGCGTCGTGGGATTCAAGCCAACCACCGGACGATGGCCGCGCAAGGGCGTTGCTCCGATCTCCCACACGCTCGACACGACGGGCGCATTCACCCGAAGCGTCGAGGACTGCGTCCTGCTGGATCAGGTCGTGACTGGCGAACAGGCTGCAGAATTCTTCGACCGCGACTATGATCTAAAGGGAGCCCGATTGGCCTTCGCGCCGCGACAGTTTCTGGATTTGGTGGACTCGGAAGTCGAGAGCCGATTCCGCGAGGTGGTTCGGCGTCTGCAGCACGCCGGTGCGGAGGTCGTTGAGGTGAACCTTGGCGACGATTTCAATGCCCTCATCCAAACCGCGACATGGGGCATCTTTGCTCATGAGACGATGGGCGCAATATCAGAATTCCTTCGCCGCCATGACATTCCGACCACGTTTGAGGCGATTTACGAGGGTCTCAAGCCCCAACTTCGGCAGGCGTGGGGACACATTGTACTGCCGAGCGGTGCAGGTGCCATCTCGGCAGAAGCGTATCAGACGGCGCTCAACGCGAGTCGGCCGGAAATCCAGCACCGGCTCAACATGGCGTTCGTCGCTTGTGGGGCGCAGGTCATTCTGCAGCCGACCACGCCATGCACGGCGCCTTTGATTGACGAGCAGGCGACCGTCCATATCGCGGGACAGGACGTCAGCTATCTCGCTTTGGCGAATCACACCGTCTCAGCGAGCAGCGTGGGGCTGCCGGGTATCAGTCTTCCAGTTGGCCTATCTCGCGCTGGGCTGCCGATTGGCCTTGAACTTGACGCCCCTTTAGGAAGCGACCGCAGGCTTTTAGCCCTTGCCCGCAAGATCGAAGGCGTTTTGGGTGCCGAGCCGACCGCGATCTAACGCGTGGTCCTGGCGTCTGGGAGACATTAGTGGAGTTGAGATGAGATGCGCTTCGAGAAGGGTCATAAGTTGGCGACACGACGGCACATCATCGATGTGGCATCGAAATGCATGCGCCGGGACGGCATCTCCGCAACCGGGATTGCCGGGATTATGGGCGAGGCCGGCCTGACCAAAGGGGCATTCTCTCCGCACTTTGAGTCCAAGGATGCGCTTGTTCGCGAGGCGCTCGCGCGCGCGCTTAATGACCAGCAGCATTGCCTTGATGAAGATCAGCTCAAGGGCCTGGACCTTGAAGGCGCGATCCTGAGGTACCTGAACCGCGCGCACCTCGAAGCCCCCGCGCAAGGGTGCCCCTCCGCGGCGTTACTTCCGGAAATCGGGCGCCAGCCCCTGAACACCAGGCAAGATTACGAGAAAGCGCTGGGAAGCTACGTCGCGACCTTGGCCGCGCTGCTACCCGGCGCAGATTCTGCAGCGAACCACCGCCGAGCGATGGCTATCTTCGGCCTCATGGTGGGCACGCTACAGTTTGCGCGGGCCGTGCCCGACGCTGCCGAAGCGCAGCAGATTTTGGATAGCGGCATTGAAGCCGCGCTGCACTTGGCGCGAGCTACATCATCCTAAATCGGGAAGGAACGGAGAGGCTCACGTCGGACACGCTTGTAGGCTCAGATCAGCGATGTCCGCTTCTGTGAAGGGTTTCGGATGCCGGCCGCTTGAGGGACGTCGCCGCGGGTTCGGCGGCCGGCGTCCGAAAGCCTCCAAGGGAGGAAACCGCGCTTGAGGGAACGGAAGGCCGTGCGGCAGGCGCTATGACCCAATGCGGACGTTATCGACTAACGGATTGCAGTTGTGGCGCTCGCTAGTTCTGCATTGATGTTCTGTCCGCGACGCGAGAAGTCCCGCGCGATCCGAAAACGTGAGTTATCTCGCCCAATTGAGAGGGTGCTGCGCCGCTCGTTCAAAGCGACGCAGCATCTTGGTCTTATGCCCAGTCGCGATGGTGCAATTCATTCGGCTTTACGCCCAATAAGTCGATAGTTTCGGTGCCGACGTGCAACAGTGTTCCGCCGTGCTCGTCGGAAGATATCTTGACGTAGGCGTCGCTTAAAAGTTGTAGCTTGTCCACTTTCGGGTCGAAGTCGGTGACGGTTGCGGTATTGTGTTTTCCCTTGAAGTAGTCAGCGTTGAACACAAACGTATCGGCACCATCACCGCCGGTCATGGTCATGTGGCCGCTCGCTGCCACCAGCGTGTCATCCAGATCCCCGCCGGTCAGGGTGTCCTTTCCTGGGGATCCGACCACGAGTTGCGCCATGCCGTCGGCCGCCTCTTGTCCGGTCGGGTCTACTCCTCCCAGGGTGCCGCTGTGCCGCTCGGTCGCAACGAAAGCATCACTTTGCATCGCAGTGGTATCGGTGTTGCGCAGGATCAAGTCCGACAGGGTGGTGCCCTTGATCTCATTCAGGGTCTCGCTGTCGAACTTCTGGTTCTCGAAATAGTACCGATCGCCGTCGCGCAATGCAGCGAACTGATCGCCGATGATCCTGCCAAAGGTAGGTCCGATGATGGCTCCTTCAGCATGATCCTCTGCCAATCCACCAGCCCACAAATCGACGGCATCGATAGAACCATAGGCTTTCTCGAACTCCGCCGCCGTCTTCGGATCAGAGCTGAGCTGATCGAAGCTGGTATACGGCGCAAGTCCCAGCGCCTCCCGGGTCTGGTTCAGTGTACCCAACCCCAGATCATGGCCACGCTGGATATTGATCGCCGCTAGATCGATACCGTCCGGAGGATCGACCAGGAAGTTCCGCA
This sequence comes from Bradyrhizobium sp. Arg237L, assembly GCF_029990105.1. NCBI lineage: Bacteria > Pseudomonadati > Pseudomonadota > Alphaproteobacteria > Hyphomicrobiales > Nitrobacteraceae > Bradyrhizobium > Bradyrhizobium sp. Arg237L. The sequence continues at coordinate 5,129 of NZ_JAQMIL010000140.1, forward strand.
AGCCATCGACAATGCGGGCGTCCAGCAGATTCGCCAAGTCTCCCGACAGATGCCGAAGCAAGCCATCTGCACCCGTAGCCTCGAACGTTGCCGTATCTTCAAAGAACGATTCCGCCAGCGTCTGCTCGGATGTGAAGGCACCTAGATTGCTGATCGCACTGATTTCGTCGGAGACGATCGAGTGACCGAAGCGAAACGCGGCACCCGCAAACTCTTCGGTGATTCGCGCGTCTACCGTAGGATCATAGCCGTGGTACGGCTCAATGGCGTCCTTGCCCAGCAGATGTGGCAGGAACTCGCTATAGGTGATATTGACCATCTCGGCCGTGGTGATGGCTTTGGCCGTCTCGTACAGCTCGTCGCCGCTCCAATTCGGTTGTTCCTGCTGCAGGCGATCGACCTGATAATTATGCTCGCGCACAAATAACACCTGCAAGGCGGTCAGGTCAGGGTTCTCCTGCGCCCGCACATCACCGGCCGCAAAGGCCTTGCCCTGATCGGTCTCGATGATCGGGAGATTTTGCCCTGCCGACATTTTCATATGACCGTCGGCGGTCCGCAGGCTCGCTGCGGTGGCAGCATCGGATCCGTAAATCTGCGATGCATCCAGCCAACCCGTGACCGTGTTGATGGCGGTTGCCGGATGCCCGGTAACACCGGTCGCAGGATCGATGGCTACCCGCGTCAACGGGATGATACTGCCGGCCGGCAGAAACTCATCATCAGCTGGGACCGTGATCGAGATATCCGTGCTTGTGCCCTGCTTTTGCAAATCCAGATCGTGATCGATGAACTGGCCCCACGCATACATCATGCCTGATAGTGCGACGCCGTCGTCGTCCATCAAATGCGGGCCTTCCTCCCCGGTGTCCGCCTGCGCCACGACGATGTTGCTGATCTCGCGGGGGTTCGGCCCCGGTGTCATTTCATTGAACCCATCGGCGAAATGCGCCGGACCCACCCGAGCAAAGTCGGTGTCGGCCTGGTTCATGGTGGAATCGGCAAGATTGTTGTTGGAGCCGTCGATGGTGCGGAAGTCGAGAGTACCGAATCGAAGTGCCATGGCTCACTCTCCCTGCAGAGTGTATGGCCCCAGCTGCTGCCACATTGGCCGCGCTGTAAATGACGCTTTGATGATGCATTGTGACGTTCGGGCGGCAGTTGAGTGACGATATTCGGCGCTGATTACATCGCACCAAGCTGGTCGATTGGGCGCCCCGCGCAGGTTGGTGCCGAGCTCATCCGTTTACTCCACCGGCCGCTTGCACTGTCGACTTGGAGCCAAGCGCCCGCGGCCGAACGATCGAGCGCTTCATGGTGTCCTTTCCTAGCGAATATTTCCGATGAAGGATCAAAGCTTTTGTAGTGCGGCCTTGAGTGAAACATCGCTCCTAGGTCCTGCGGTGGCCCATCAGGGAAGTGGCGACACTCCTCATTGAGGTACGCTTACTGGGGCAGAGCGGGCTGGATTTGCTCAGTCTGAGTTTCTTCGCATTTTGACCCTCAACGGACATTCGGTCGCAGTCCTTTCCCATCGGGGCTCTACTGCAAGGTGTGTTATGCCTTTGATCACGGCCAGCGAGAGTTTTGAAAAGGGGAAATTGCGATGAAACGTCGAGAATTCCTAAAGGCCGCCGCCGCAAGCGCGGCCGTTGTTACGACAGCCCGTCCCGCTATCGCGCAGACTTCTGGAAAAACTTTTTTGGTCTGTACGGGGGCCTGGTCTGCGGGATGGGCGTGGAGGAAGATGCATCCGCTTATGGCTTCCGCTGGGCATCGATTGGTCACTCCGACCTACACAGGTATTGGCGAGAGGGAGCACCTGGCCAGCCCGTCAAACGATCTTGAAACTCATATTCAGGATATTCTGGCGGTCATCAAGTATGAGGATCTGAGAGAAATTGTGCTGGTCGGCCATAGCTACGGCGGCATGGTCGCAACGGGCGTTGCCGACCGGGCTCGAGACCGTATCGCCCGATTGATTTATCTAGACGCATTTGTGCCAATGGACGGACAATCCTTGATGGATGCGAATCCGCCGACGGTACGGCAGCGTATGCAGGAAGCCGCAAAGGCGGGCGATGGATGGCGAGTACCATCGAATCCTATTCCGCCTGACACATCTGAAGCTGACGTGAAATGGATTTCTGAACGTCGGGTTCCCCAATCGATCAAATGCTTCGAGCAGCCGCTTAAGATGCGCGGTGGAAATCTGACCTTGCCGCGTAGCTATGTCTATTTCACCCGCGTCACTCCTGCGGACACCTTCCGGCCATTCGCCGAGCGCGCGAAAAATGATCCCAGTTGGCGTTATTACGAGCTCGACGCCAGCCATTCAGCGCACGTAACCGCTCCCGAAGCGCTTGCGCGGCTGCTGCAAACGATCGACTCGTAGCCCACGTAATCTCGAGGGCTCGCTCCTTGCGTTATATCGGGAGCCGCGAACCGAGTTGCCACTTTTCGAATGGTGCGCTTTCGCGCACCATTCGCCGTCGATGGCAGCTTATGGCCCTTACCGACCGGCCTAGAGTTTCGGCAAATGTCGGCCGTCGGGGGCAGACCGGACCTCAGTTCGGCGCGGCTCAATCGACGCGACTGACCCAAAGCGGACAGCGCCCTTGATCTCATCCCTCGGCGACGCCTGGCGAGAGGGCTTCAATGTAATCGAAGATCTGCTAATTCGCTGCCGAGAGACTCCAGCATCGGGTGTACAAAAATGCTCAAAACTCTCCATGAAGTTTCAGTGATCTTTTCAGGCGATGTCGCTATCGACACAACCTCAAGGAGGGCCGGTCATGCGGGATGGTGTCTCAGCTACTTTAAGGGCTGCGCAATACCTGCGTATGTCTACGGACGAGCAAGACTATTCGACGTTGAACCAAGCAGAAGCGATCGCCGCGTATGCGGCCGCTCACAACATTGAAATTGTACGAACCTACTCCGACGAGGCTCGCAGCGGGTTACAACTGAACGACAGGCCCGGCCTCAAACTTCTGCTCAGTGATGTAGAGGCCGGCAACGCGAATTTCGGTGTTGTTCTTGTTTACGATGTGAGCCGCTGGGGTCGCTTTCAGGATGTCGATGAAAGTGCCTACTACGAGTATCTCTGCAAGAAGTCCGGCGTTCCTGTCATCTATTGCACTGAAGATTTTAAGAATGACGGGAGCCTGGTCTCTGCACTCATAAAGGCTCTTCACCGCACCGAGGCGGCGGACTATAGCCGTCGATTGTCGATCAAGGTCTTTGCTGGCCATTGTACGCTGAGTCGCCGCGGCTTTTGGCAGGGGGCCTCAGCCGGGTACGGCTTGAGGCGAGTGCTAGTTGACGCATGCGGCTGCGAGAGAGCCATTTTGGCCGACGGAGAGAGAAAATTCATCCAATC
>NZ_JAQMIL010000141.1:0-8158 GCF_029990105.1 Bradyrhizobium sp. Arg237L
CAATTCCGGGGTTCGGTCCGCTCGATCCGGCGGAAAACGCCGCCGACCTTCTCGCGCAGGTCTCAAGGCGGTTGCAGCAGATTCCGGATGCGCTCGCGGACACGACGTCGCCGGCCGATCCGACTCGGCCCGAGACGGCCGATTCCGCAGAGCCTGTTCTCGATCTGCTTCCCGCGACAGACGGGCCATCGCTTGTTGATGCCGGTGCACAGTGGAACGAAATGCAGGACATGGGCGCGCAGGGCGAGCAAACGCCTGCCGACGAGGCACAGGATTCTCGCCGAAAACGGCGCCATGGCAGCGCATTGCCCCGATAGCGATCGACAAAGTGGCATGTCTTTCCGGATCGAACGATGACGGATTCAATTTCAAAGAGCTCTGCAGTGCGCATCGTCGATGAGATCGACCGCGCCCGGGCACGGGAATATGCGCTGCTCGCAACGTTGCTGACGCGCGGCCCCGGTGCACCGCTTCTATCCCGTCTTGCCGGCTTGCGCGGCGATGCCAGCCCGATTGGCGTAGCGCACACCGCGCTGGCCGAAGCAGCCCGCCGGACCAATGCGGAGCGCGCGTCGCGCGAGTTCTTTTCCCTGTTTGCTGGTCTGGGGGAGGGGGCGCTGCTGCCCTATGCGTCGCATTATCTCGCCGAGACATTGTATGGGCGGCCGCTCGTCCGAGTGCGGGAAACGCTTGATAGCCTCGGCATCGAAAAGACACCGGAGCGGACGGAGCCGGAGGATCACGCCGGCTTCCTCTGCGAGATCATGGCGGGCCTCGCCGGTGGCGACATCGCAGCCCCCGATGGCGCCGACCGCGACTTCTTCGAGCGGCACCTTTCGCCCTGGATCAAGCGCGCCTTCATCGACCTGGAACAGGCAAAATCGGCTGATTTCTATGCATCGGTTGGCGCGCTCGGCCGCACCTTCATCGACATCGAAGCTGAGGCATTCGCACTTCCCGTATGAACATTGCTTTCTGTCCGCGGCGGGGACTCATCCGCTGCGGAACTGTGGTACAAAATGACGTGAGGAGGAGAAACACGATGCGCGCGTTCGCCTGGGCTTGCCTGTTCGGAGTCGTCATCGCACTTGGAGCGGCAGTGATTCTCGACAATTTCGTGCAGGAAACGGCGTCGACGGCCTTTGCCGAGCCGAGCGCTAGAGTCTAGTGACGATGACCTGCAACGGGCGCGGGTCTCGAACTCCAAACCGAAAGCGCAGACTCATTTGAGTGGAGAGGGAGATGCCTCATGATCCGCTCAGTGATTCCTGCAATCTTTATTGCCGCCGTGATTGTTATTGGAGCCCTGTCGTGGCGGCCGCAGTCGGATTCGATTGAGCTGACCGCCGCGGCCATGCCGCCGCTGGTGCAACTACATGCGATGGCCGGCATCGAGAAATAGCCCGTTCAGGACATCGGCGATCAATCGCTCATCTATCCGACACTGAGGAAATAGGCTGACGCAATCGGCCGTCGCTTGGGTTCCGGGAACCCTAGAGTTGCGGTGACGTCCGTGAATATAAGAGCTTGGACTCAAGGCCGAATGGCTAACCGCAGCGCATGTGCTTGCAGGCGCTGCTCGGGCTAGTCTTCAACTGGTTGAGCGCGAAAGTCGACGCCGACAGACAAGTCAGCATCGTCAAGACCCAGACCATCGGCCGCCGTTGCCGGTGGCGCTCTCTCCGGATTGCGGAACGCGGACAATCAAAACACTGCGACCCGCATAAAGGAGAGCACATGGGGACCGACCATCATCATGATGTCGATCATCCTCGCGCCGTTCGTCTGACATGAGTGGCAAGTTGTGCCCGTTCCTAATTAGGTTGGACTGTACGGCCGGCTGCCGTTCCCTGAATTGACTCATCACAAACCCGGCTCTTGAGGCGTCGCGAGCATCGGTAAGCCCGGCATCGACGGTCAATCCGCTTGGGACAAGACCGAGCAGGCGATCTTCACCTCGCTCTTCATCGGAGCTTTAATGGCTGTTGCTGCGGTCGCCGCAATTCGGGGATCAAGAAATGATCGACAACCGCCGTGACCGCGTCATCCGGCTCGAGACGAACCTTGAGCACGTTCAGTATGTTCCAAACGGCTTCGTGTACCTATGGGAGAAAGCCAGTTGGAAGGCCATTCCTGAGGCTTACGGAGAGGGCTGGCTGGAGTTCATTGGGACAGGGAGGGAGAGATCGTGCTCCCTACATGCCTCGTATGTCCAGCCAAACTAGACCCACAACGATGGTTACGATCAGCCACGGGTGGCAATTCGCGAAGTCGACTATCTCCCTACCAACCCCGACTATCCCCACCAAAAGGCAGAAGAGGTAGACCAGCCAAGGCCAGTCCTTTGCTTAGTCTCGGCCTTCGACTCGTGCACCCTTAGCACTGTCCATTTGGCAATACTGTTGTTCATTCTCGGCGCCCCAGACATTCTTTATCACCTCTTGAGAATACATTTTTGGCAGCTGTGAACCCGTTCCCGGCGCGCCGCAAGCTCGTGGTGCTTGCCCGTCGTCGCACCAAACGTTACCTATGAACCAGCAATGGAGAGGTTGCCCGTATGACGGTCAATGCTGACGATACGCTGCAATTGGCAGGTCTGTTCGATCTGCGAGCAGCGTGGCGATTGGTATCGATTGCAGGGCGCCGCAAGTAGGTTTGTCAAAAACGCGGCTTGCGAAGGCCGTTGGAGCTGTCGCTGCGTCAGCTTGTATGTTTGTTTTCTCCGCGATGTTGCTGATGTTGCTGCGGCGATCGAGGCGGTGCCGCAAGCGCTTAGCAGGCGTGGCTACGGCGTCTATGCGCTGGCCGGAACGGAAAGCATCATGAGAAGGTTGCTTCCCGCAGACTTCGGACTGTTGTTGCAGGCCGGCGACGATCACGGGCACGTGCTGATTGGCGCGACGCGGGTCATGGTAGTCGGTCGAGGTGGTCTTGAGCGGCTTGTCCGTGTCGAACCACGACCATCCCCAGCCGTCGCCCCGCAACGTGTTGTCGGGGGGCGTTCCCTTGCTGTCTCTCACCATGGCGAACCAGTGCGTGGCTTGCCGTGCCGGTGGTCATCTCGTTTGTCGAGGGCGCGAAGACCTCTTTCACCAGAACGGCGCCATCCGGGAAGTGCCTCGTCTTCCGGTAGGCGTCAATCGCCCCGGGGATGCGTAGACGGCGTGGATTTCTTTCGAGCCCTAGCCGCTGTCGGCGGCAAAGCCGCTTGTCTGGACGAACGGCGACGGATTGTGGATTCGCGGCGGACTTACCTTTTCGCCGCGGCGGCGCACACCGTCGGGACTATTTTCACGACGCGAGCTAGCGCGCGGCAGATACACTCCAGCCGTATGGAGAAAGCCATGAAACTTGTTAGGATGAGCAAGGAGAAGGTCGGTCTCCCGGGTGCTTCTTCCCGGTGGCCTGCACGTGATCGACATCGCAAACAGCCTGGAGGTGTTTGCGCCTCATGATCCGCTGTCAATGGCCTTCTGAATGGCGCGTTAAAAGACGGTTGCAAAACTGGTCGCTGATTGTCAAGCATTGGGCTTACTTGCGGTCGCGTCTCAAGAGACTGGCGAACATCGGTACAGCCAATCCAGGTCATTCATGCAACAAATCGGACGAGATCAAATTGCGAGTCGCCAGCGGCGGCTACGACTTTGTGATCCTCGATCTGTTGATCTGTCGGAACGAAGGCCTTTCGTTGCTTTCCGATACCCGACGTCAGTTCGACCTGCCTATCATCGTTACGGCGCCTTCGCACATTGGCGAAGGCGGTCGCGCTGCAACGTGATTATTTCGTCGGTGTTTGGCCGGTATGCCGATCGCCGCCATCGCTTGCGCAGCACAAGCTCGCGCGATTCTGGCTCGACATCCTTATCGTCGACGGGACGTGCCCGCGAGGAAAAGGCTGCTTTCGCGGCAGCTACTTTTGCAAAAATGGAAGAGCTGCTAGATACCCTGCACGGCGACCACGTCAACGAGGTGCGTGGCGAAGCCTTTGGCTACAGCGGGGTTACTCAGAACGAGCGCCGCCAACTTTGGCGCGGCGAGCGGCGCAACATAACGCTTGGTCGGACGAGAAAATAGGCGGCGTTGCGAGGCGTATTATTCCCGCTTGAGGGAAGGCGAGCGAGCAATCGACAGGCTGACGGGATGGTGGGACAGGCATGACGGAAATGCGTACTGAGCGGCTCACACTCACCGGAGTCGTTCCCGAGGATGCGGCTTTCATCCTCGAGTTGCTGAACGATCCAGGTTGGCTCGCGAACATCAGTGACCGGTCAGTCCGCAACTTGCAACATGCGCGCCTACATCGAGGAGCGCCTTTCGAAATCACTCTGGCTCGTAGCTCGGGACAGATCGAGCGATCCGGGCGGAATCTATGGCTTGGTCGATCGCGAGGGCCTGCCGCATCCTGATATCGGCTACGCAAATCTTTCGCGCTGTGCGGGTCTAGGCTATGCGACCGAGGGGGCGGCCTTGTTGCTTCACCACGCGATGGATGTCTTGGGCCACAAAGTCATCCTGGCGATCACGAAACCCCACAACGTCGCGTCGCGGCGAGTGCTGGAGAAGATCGGCCTCCGATTCCTTCACCGTCCAGTTGGCCGGGCGCGACAGAGATTGGGCGCTTTACGCGACGCAGATCGAAGAGGCAGCGGACGCGGCCCTCGCAGACCATGCCGGTTGGCCGCGAGGCGAACATCTTACATAGGCAACTTGCTCGCTGCTATTGCTGACAGTTGCGATCCGCACGTCCTTTGCGGTGTCACCCGCGCTCGCTTGCGGGATCATGCTGTTGTTGTGGTTGCTTGGCATGGCCCTCCGCAGGCGCTATTCAGCTCGGCCGAACCGAAAACACAGGGTAATGCAACCTCGGATGATCTGTTCGCCGGCGTCTGTTCATACGCAGCAATCCGGCGATCCTCGGCACCATCTCGCTGGGTCTCTTCGCGGTATTGTTCGGCGGCGTGACAGCCGCGTTGTTCGGCGCGATTCCGGCCTCAGCGCCTGGAGGCGTCGCGACAGTCGTGATTGCGCCGCTAAGGATGAAGTTGTTCCTGACGCCGTGGGAGTGGCTGAATATGCTCACGTACTGCGGATCCGTACAGTCTTGGGAATGCGATCACATAGGACATCTTAACATAACGGGCTACATGGCTACGTTCAACGAAGCGACATGGGTTCTGTTCGCATCCATCGGTTTGACCAGAGACTACATGGCTCGCGAATTACGTGGAATGTCAGCGGTTAAGCGCGAGATCGACAACTCATCAGAACTGCTGCCTGGAGATACCTGCCACATCGAATCGGAGATAACCGACATCGGAACGACATCGCGCAAAGGTAGGCACGTGCTCCGAAACGATGCGTCGAAACAAATCAGCGCGAGCTGTAGATTTACGGCCGTCCATATCGACAGAGTACATCGCGCACCCGTGCCACTACCAGCCGAAATTCGGGATCGCGTGGTTAGCCGCCATTCCGAGACAGACGTCGGAGCACAGACATGTCATTCGGGATAGTGGCTGCAGACGAAACGGCTCGAAAATGAAGTTGCTGCTGGGCAGCGAAAGACCGAGACAGTCGCGCTTTCGTTTCTTGAAATGGCACGGGCATGCCCGCCAGGGCCAGCTTGTTGCAAATTCGCCAATACGCCTGTGACTTACCCCGCACTTCCTGATCGAAGATATGCGGCAAGCTCCCTCACGCGCACGGGGAGCGATCGCGCCCGCGGCAGACACACCGACGCCCGTCGGCATGCCCAGGCCTCCGCGAGTGCAACTATGCCAAGGCTCAGTGCCTTGCGACAATTCCTCGCCACCCTCGAGTCGACAATAGTAATCCCGGCGCCGGCGCTGACCGCGCAACAGGCGAAGCGCTGGGTCGAAACGCTCATGCGCACCATTAGACGCTTCCCATATCTGATCGCTTCCTCTTCGAGTGGAACCGGTCGTCCCCAACCGTCAGAATGCCTCACATATTCGAAGTCAAGAGTGTCCCGAAACCGCCAGCTTGGGCGACGCGTGAGAGCGTGCCGAGGCGGCGTTACGATGACCCTCTCTTCTGCCGCGAAGGGATGGGCGCGAATTGCGTCGACATTAGTTGTAGGGAGTACAGCAATTCCGAGATCCACTTCCCTATCCGACAACAATCTCACCACTTCGGAATCCGAAGCATCGATAACATCGACATTGATTTCCGGGTGCTTCCGTAGATACGTCGACAGGCGAGTGGTCAATAGGTCATCGCCGGTCCCGTCAGAAGCGATTCGAATCGTACGACTCGGTGGTCTGCTCATTAGCGCGCGCTTCATCAGTTCAAGACTGAGCCCTTAGTACGAGCTTCATTACATACCATCGCCCGCTCAGGGCGCGCCAAACGCACACCAAGACCCTGTCTAACGGGCAGTGATCATTCCCGTATCGCGGAAACTTGCTTAGGACACGAGTTGTCGAGACAGGGATAATGTACTATATTATCCCTGTAGAAGCAATAGAAAGGCAAAGGTGAATGTGGAGAGGCGACTGTGGAAGGTTATCATCATCGCGGTCATGCCGCTCGTGGTCGGGCTGCTGTTGCTGCCGAAGACCAAGGGCCGGGATATCACGAAGCGACGATCATTCCGGAATCGCGCTCGGCTTGGATTCAAGCCGAGATCTCTAGCAATCAAGACGCGAGACACTGCTGACGGAGAAAATCAATGTCCATCAAACCACTCAATCCAACCGATCTTCCCAAGCCGATTGCTCCCTATTCAATGGCCACCAGGGCGGGTGACACAGTATACGTGTCCGGCGTCCTCGCGCTCGATAGCGATGGCAAGACGGTCGGCGGCGGCGACGCGCGCGCGCAGACAAGGCACGTGATCGAAACCATCAAGAAGATCCTCGGCGCCGGTGAAGCGACCCTGCGGGATGTCGCGTTCAACACTGTGATCATCAAGGATATGGCGGACTATGCGGCCGTCAACGAGATCTATCGCGAGTATTTCGGGGCGCACCCGCCGGCGAGATACTTGATCGCTGCCAAGCTCGTGCGTGAAGATCTCTTGGTTGAGATCGCTTCGATTGCGCACGTTTCCGCAATCTAGCCTGCTGCAAGCGAGAGGCGAGCGTGAATTCCGTCGAAGCACTCGATGTTCGCATGGAAGAAATCGGCTCCTCTTGCACGCGGTGCGGAAAGTGCTTTCAAGCCTGCCCGACGACGGAGCCGGCCGGTATCAAGGACGCGGTACCGACCAAGGTCTTGTCCGGCATCGTGGACATCCTTCGCGGCAATGCAGGCAGTGTCGAAGCGGAGGCCTGGGCGCGTCCGGTGGTTTGAGCAGCGACTTTTGCGTCGAGGCCTGTGACCACGGAGTGAACCCCGCATGATGGTGCGTCTCAGCCCATCGTATTGCCTCATGTGAGGATGTTACTTTCGCTTGACGGACGTAGCGCTGACTGTCGGCCGGTCTGAGGTTGCGTCATTGCTTGCAGGATCGGAGGGACTGGGGACGTCGCGGAGTGCCCATCACACGCAGCGCCGGCCCCGGTCCCGGGATCACCAATGGTGGCCGGTGCCGTACCCCCGGCCATGCGCGGGATGATCACCTCGGTTGCGTTGCGTCTGAGTGATCGCAACAAGCGCTGCACGATGGTGTGCTGCGGCGGCCCAAACTTTTCGGGGGCGTGTTCGGCGAGACGACCGAGGATGGCCCGCGCGGTCAGACGAGGTTCGGCCGCGAGCCAGCGCTCGATGTCGGCGAGGTGCGGATCGAACATCGATGGCATTCTCATGCGCTTTTTGTATGGCTTGCGCATGCGCCGATGGATGATGCGCTGCTCCCCCAGATGCACCTCATTGCCGAGCCCCTTCGCGAACGCTGCCGCGTTCGTTGCCGTGCCGGTGGGCTGGCCGCTGCCGCGAGCTTACCCGCGCGGGCGCCGACGCGCGCGCCAAGCTCCGCCTGGGCGTCCCTCATCTCAGCCAGCAGAGCCACGGGATCGAGCGTGCGATAAAGCTCTCGAAGGCGCCGTTTGACGCCTTTGCTCAACTTCGGATGCGCCAGTCCGCGCGCATAGGGCGTGGCCGGGCCATGATAGCGCTTGATCACCTTCGCGCCCTCGCGTCGCTTGTCCTTCAGCTTGAAGGACGGCTGGAAGAAGTTGGTGTGCAGCCGCGATGC
>NZ_JAQMIL010000142.1:0-7723 GCF_029990105.1 Bradyrhizobium sp. Arg237L
GTCTGCGCCGAGATCGATGTTGCCAAGGAAACGATCCTACCCGCCGGTGACCTTCGCGGCCGCTTGCGCGTTGCTGCACCGCTTTCCTTCGGCCCGACTCACTTCGCTTCTGTCTTCGCGGAAATGGCGCGACGTCATCCCCATCTCCACATCCACACCTGCTACAGTGATCGCTTCGTAGATCTCATCGCAGAGGGTTACGATTGTGCGATACGGCTTGGCCATCTTCAGGACTCTAACCTGATCGCAAGACGCGTGGGACCGATCGATGGGAAGTTAGTTGCGAGTCCGGAATATATCAAAGCGCACGGATCGCCTGAAACGCCGGATGAACTCCTTACCCATCAAGCTCTCATGCAGGGCACTGAAACTTGGCAGTTCATGGATGGTGAAAAAATTATCACGATTCGACCGCAGGGGCGCTTCAAGGCCGACAACGGCACAGCGCTAGTCGCCGCCGCCCTAGCGGGGCTAGGCATCGCTTATCTCCCCGAGGGCCTCATCTATGAGCATCTGGCCTCTGGCGCGCTTGTTCCAGTCATGACTCGCCACCCAATACGCCCTGCAGGCGTATTTCTCGTCCGGCCGCCAGGTCAGCATCCCGCTCGCAAGGTAAGAATCCTCACCGAGATGCTGATCGAGTGTTTCGAGAAGGCTCCACAGGTCGTGGGCACTGCGCCTGTCTGAGTCGAGCACTGAGCTGAGACGAGTTTAGAAAGCGCGCTGCCCTCCTAGTCTAGCTCCCTCGAGCGTTCGCGAACGGATAGATCAACACTCCCGACGCCATCTCCTGCGGAGCCACGACGACTTGCCGGGAGCCGTCCCGACACTATGGCCATCGACGCTCTGGAACTGCACCTGCAACACGCGGGGGTGCGTCCACTCGCCACGCGACCCGAAAGTGATGCTGCCCATCACTGTCAAGCGGATTCCTCCGCATGGTAAACAATTCTCGAGAAACTTGCCGGTCCAAAGCCTACGCCGACTATCGTTCCAATGAAGATTAGATCATCAGGCTCGAGCGTCATCGCCTGCGACAACTCGGCAATCTAGTCTCTATATCGAATACGAAATGCCGCGTACGGCACCTCGATCACGAGAACTCTGTCGCCACCACGATGCTCCTCAAGAGTTTGCGATCGTCTATGTCCGTCCGCTGAAGGCTCACATAAACGACCAGTTGCGGCGTCTCGGACATTTTTCCATCACATGCGAAATACCGCATCACCGCTGGCACGGCGACGTCTCGTCCTCGAAAGCGAGCCGTCGAACCCGCGATCGTACTCATCACGTCAGAATGTTTTCGCCTTCGATACGACGCTCACGCCGCCGCACTCGGATTACTTCTGTCCGCTGCGCGAGAGTCAAATTTGGCAAAATGACGCTTGGAAATACATATGAGTTTTATAAAACTCTTTAATTGCTTGACACTTTTTCGGAACGCGGAGCCTATTGGCCACCTACGCGGAATTGGTCTCTGCGCGCGATTTTATCTCACGTTCCTGCGTTGGCCCGCATGTACACGCTCCACAGCATCTTCTTATCGACAGCTGGCGCCTCGCCTTTCAGCTCGTCTGTCTGTGTCCATCCACGCACCGACCGAAACTGTGTGCCTGACGGCGCCCAATTTGGACGCGCGGCAAGCGTGTCAGCACTGCAGGCGCACTATTGCGCCGCCGGTTACGTCCAGGGCCATCACATCGGAATGCTGATCGAGAACCACCCGGACTTTTTGGTTCACTGGTTGGAGCTGAACGGTATCGGCGCATCGATCATGCCGATCAATCCCGCGTACCGCGCCTCAAGCACATGATCCGGTGCGCTGACATAAACATATCGGCTGCGGAAGTCGAAAGCGTCGTCAACCTGGCTCTTTGCCTTCGGCAATCTACCGTTGTTTCGCGCCACGAAACCATGCTTCAGGAAGAAGTCGTCGCCTTCATCTCCGCGGAAGCCCTTGGCTCGGCAGTTGCCGCCAAGCCGTATTTGATTTCTGCGCGAGCGCCTTGGCCTGCGGCAAACTGTCGGCGTGGACCATCTATATCGATGCGCCGCCGATGACACCAACCACAGGATCCAGAAGCACACGCTCCGAGCAGCCAGGATCCGGCCTCATGGCCGAGAATTTTCGATTTGCGCTCTACAACAAAAAAATAGCCAAAGAGGCCTGAACAAAACCTGGGAAGGAAACCATGAAGAACATCCTGAACCTATTTACCCTCGTCTGCGTCGCAACGCTGATCGCGACATCGGCGCATGCACAGATATCGGACGACAGCGTCAAGATCGGCGTGCTGACCGATCTGAGCGGCGTTTACGCCGATGCTGCCGGTCCGTTGTCGGTAGAAGCCGTTCGGATGGCGATCGCGGATTTCGGCGGCAAGGTAGCCGGCAAGCCGATCGTCATGATGGATGCCGACCACCAGAACAAGGCGGACGTCGGTGCTGCCATCGCGCGGCGCTGGTACGAAAATGAAAACGTTGACGTCATCGTCGACCTCGTCAACTCGGCTGTGGCCTTTGCTGTGCTGGAACTGGCCAAGCAGAAAAACAAAGCTATTTTGGTTGCTTCCGCAGGTTCGTCTGATCTTACCGGCAAAGCGTGTTCGCCAAATTCCGCACAATGGATCTATAACACCTACGCACTCGCCAATAGCACGGCGCGGGCGCTCGTCATGGAGGGCGCCAAGAGTTGGTATTTCTTGACCGTCGATTACGCTTTCGGTCATGCGTTGCGCAATGATGCGGCCAAGACGGTGGACAGACTCGGCGGCACTGTCGCCGGTGAAGCCCGCCATCCCCTCAACAGTATGGACTTCTCGTCCTATATCCTGCAGGCGCAAAACTCCAAGGCCGACGTCGTCGCGTTCGCCAACACTGGCGGCGACCTCGCAAACTCGATCCGGCAGGCTCAGGAATTCGGACTCACCAAAGGCAAGCCGCACCTGGCGGTGTTCCTGATGCAGAGCAGCGATATCCACGCTATTGGATTGCAGGTAGCGCAAGGGCTGCTGGTGACAACCGGTTTCTATTGGGATCTCGACGACCAAACGCGGGCCTTCGCCGAGAAGTTCTTGGACAAGACCGGCAAGCGGCCGAATATGGTTCATGCCGGGCTTTACTCAGCGGTGACCAATTATCTCAAGGCCATCGAAAAGTCCGGCACTGACGACGGCCCGAAGGTGATCGCGCAATTGAAGTCGATGCCTATCGAGGATTTCTTCGCCCGCAACGCGTCGCTGCGCGAAGATGGCCAGTTGATCCATGACATGTATCTGGTGCAAGCCAAGTCGCCCGCCGAATCGAAGGGGGCATGGGACTACGAAAAGCTGGTTCGGGTGATCCCCGGCAAGGATGCTTTCGTGACGCCGGAAGAAAGCGCCTGCCCGCTGCTCAAGAAGTAACGCACTTGCGCTGCTTCCCTCCGGTCGATGTGAGATAGCCCTGAGATGACAGACATGAACAACGCCACGCCGTATATCTGGACGCCGCCATCAGAACTGGCGGCGGCAAGCAATTTGACGGCGTTTCTGCGTGCCACCGGCCAAAACGATTATGACGAACTCGCGTCAAGAGCCGAAGCCGATCCCGCATGGCTGATGCAGGAAGTCTTCAAGTTCTGCGATGTGAGATTTTACCGCAACTACGACCAGATGCTGGATGTTTCCAGCGGTCAGGCGTGGGCGCGCTGGTGCGTCGGCGGCACCACCAATATCGTGCTAAATTGCCTCGACAAGCATCGCGACACCGCGGTGTGGGACCAGACGTTCCTCGTCTGGGAAGGCGAAGACAAGCGTGAACGCCGCTCGCTGAGCTACCGTGAATTCGACCGCGAAGTCGGGCGATTGGCGCAGGGGCTGCACGATATCGGAATCGGACGCGGCGACGTGGTCGCAATCTACATGCCGAACCTGCCGGAGACGTTCGTCGCGTTCTTTGCCATCCTGAAACTCGGCGCGATCGTCATGCCGCTGTTCTCCGGGTTCGGCCATACGCCGATTCAGACCCGCTTGAATCATGGAGAAGCAAAGGCCGTCATCACCGCTGACGGCACATGGCGGCGCGGCGCTCCGGGGCCGCTCAAATCTGTGCTCGACATGGCCCTGGAGGCCTCGCCGACCGTAGAAAACGTGATCGTCGCGCGTCGCGACAGTCTTGCGATCGACACGCCAATGCGGAAGGGCCGGGACCTCTGGTGGGATGATGCCATCGCCGGCAAGGGCGACATGATTGCAACTGCCGAGATGCAGGCGGAAGACCCGGCGATCCTGCTCTACACCTCAGGTACGTCAGGCGAACCGAAGGGATGCGTTTGGAACCATATCGGGTTCATCGGCTCGATGGTGACCCGCGATATGATCATCTGCAGCGACTTCAAATCGGCGGATCGGTTTTTCTTTTTCAGCGATATGGGCTGGATGGTCGGCGCGATGTGCGCCTGCGTCCCGAGTTTCGCCGGTGGCAGCTTGCTGGTAGCCGAAGGCACTCCGGATTATCCGGATACGGGACGGTTCTGGCGACTGATCACCGAGCATCGGGTGACCTATCTTGGTGTGTCGCCGACGATCGTGCGCAGTTTGATGCGTTACGGGCTCGAAATCGAATCCTACGATCTTTCCAGCCTGCGGATGACGGCCTCCGGCGGCGAAGCGTGGACCACAGCGCCTTGGCTGTGGTTCTTCGAGCACGTTTGCAAGAAGAAGATCCCGATCATCAACATGTCAGGCGGCACCGAAGTCGGTGGCTGCATCTTCACCGGAACGCCCAATCACCCGATGAACCCGGGCTCTTTCGCGCGACCCGCGCTAGGCGTAGGCGCCGACATCGTCGATTTGACGGGGCAGCGCGTCCCCGATGGGACGGTCGGCGAACTGGTTCTGCGGCATTCCTCGATTGGACTGACCAAGAGCCTGTGGAAGGCCGATGCGCGCTATATCGAAAGCTACTGGAGCACACTGCCCGGATTGTGGGTTCATGGCGATTTCGCGATGCGTGGCCAGGACGGGCTCTACTACATTCTCGGCCGCTCCGACGACACCATCAAGATCGCCGGCAAGCGCACCGGGCCGTCGGAACTCGAAGGCATTCTGATCGCGACCGGCAAGCTTGCAGAAGCCGCCGTGTTCGGCATTCCGCATCCGGTCAAGGGCTCGGCCATCGTGTGTGCCTGCGTGCCGATGCTGGGCGTCGTGGGCGATCGCAGCCTCGAAGACCAACTGTCGTCGGCCATAGTCGCAGGAATGGGCACATCTTATCGCCCCGAAATGATTCTGTTCGTCGATGATCTGCCACGCACCCGCAATTTGAAGATCATGCGCCGCGTGTTGCGTGCCGTGTTCGAGGACAAGGATCCCGGCGACCTCTCAGCGTTGGCTAATCCCGAGGCCGTCGACCGGCTGCGCGAAAAACTGGCAGCCATGTGAACCGACCCGTAAAGCCGAGCGAACCCAGCGTTGCCGCTTCATGTCCGCATCTCGAGATGAGACGCAACCCTTCCCGCGCCTCAGCACCGATGCCGCGGAGGATCTCCAGTGCAGTCGACGTGTCCAACAGCAGTCCGTTGACGCAAGTCAGTGATTCAATGCTTATTGGTCAGCGGATCGCGCATGGCGCGCCGGCTGCCAGATATTCGGGAGTCTCCAGCGTGACCTTTTTTCAGATCCGCGTCTTCGACGCACACCGAGACCAATTCGATCCCCTCTGTTTCCGACTCCCGACAATTGCATGCAGGTCCATACCTCAATCGCTTGCATACAATCGGTCACGGACTGTTTCGAACAGATGTTGGGATTGGGGTTTGATCGCATAATGCAAGCGTTCAGTCACACGCCATATCAAGCGTCGCAAACGACAAGAAAACGCCTTTGGGAATCGACCAAGGGTGACTGGCGAATTCGACGGTCTTCCTCTATTGAAGATTGGACGGCCTCGCCTTCCGGAATCGACCTCAACAGGAACCGTTGGCCATGAAGAACAATCGCAATCGTCAGGTCATTCTGAAATCCCGGCCGGCCGATATTCCGCAGGCCGACGATTTCGAGATCATCGAGTCTGACGTTCCCGATCTGCTGGACGGGCAGATCCTGATACAAAACGTTTTTCTTTCGGTCGAACCCGCTATGCGCGGCTGGGTCAGTAGCGTCGCCAATTATTCGGAGCCAGTGCGCATCGGCGAAGTGATGCGCTCATTCGCCGCTGGCGAAGTGCTACAATCAGCACATCCCGACTTCAAGCCGGGCGATATGGTGATGGGCATGTTCGGGTGGCAGGAATTCGCGGTCGTCGGACCTGCCGCCGTCACGCGAAAGATTCGGGAAGACGGCCTGCCGCTTTCGCTCTCGCTCGGCGTCACCGGTCTCAACGGGATCACCGCCTATTTCGGGCTGCTGGACATCGGCCAGCCGCGCCCTGGCGATACGGTGGTGGTGTCGACCGCGGCCGGCGCGGTGGGGTCGGCGGTCGGCCAAATCGCGAAGCTGTCGGGTTGCCAAACGGTCGGGATTGCCGGCGGACCGGCGAAGGTCGCCCAGTGCCGTGAGCTGTTCGGCTATGACGAGGCGTACGATTACAAGAGCGACAATTTGGACTCTGCGCTCGGCAAGGCTTGCCCACGGGGGATCGATCTCTATTTCGACAATACCGGTGGCGCCATCAGCGACATCGTACTTCGGCGTCTCGCCGTCGGCGCGCGCGTGGTGATTTGCGGAACTGCTTCGTTCTCGAGTTGGGATCCTTGGCCAAACGGTCCGCGCGCCGAGCGTCACTTGCTGGTCAAGCGCGCACGCATGCAGGGTTTCGTCATCTTCGACTACGCACCTCGGTACGAAGAGGCCGTTTCTCGTCTAGCACAATGGGTTCGCGATGGACGGTTGCGCTATTCCGAAGACATACAGAACGGCATCGAACACGCGCCGGGAGCGATCGCCGGACTCTACCGAGGCGAGAATACCGGCAAGCGGCTCATCAAGATCCGCTGAAGACGGTTTCGCAACCCTCCAAGGGTTTTGACTGCAAGCCGGGCTTGACGCTCATCCGAAATTCGCAGAGCGACGTTCCGCCGTTGTCCTGACGCCCTCCTTGAAATCCTCGGTCTGCCGAAGCACGACTGCTCCTTCAACTCATAGTGGCCACCCGTTCGGCAAGGCCGGTGAATGGTGGGCTCGCGTCGAGATCAGCGCGAGCGGGCGCACATTCAGCGATCTCGCCGACCAGATGCAATGCGGCCGATCTTACGTTTGGCTCGGGCACCAGAACACTTGCGAGCCCCATCCTGCCGGCATTTTCGGTCATGAGCGGCTCCCAGAATTTTGACGTCAGCGTAGCCCGAGCCCGCGCGCGATGATTCCGCGCAGAACCTCAGTGGTGCCGCCCTGAATCGTGAGCTTGGGGGCAATCTTGATGTTGAAGGCGAGGCACTCATCGAGGGTAGCGTGGTTGCTGGCTTCGGGATCGACGAAGGCGGCGAGATCGCGCACCTTGTGTGGCAACCGCTGCTCCCAGATCGTTCCCATGTCCTTGACGATGGCTGCTTCGACCACCGGCTCCCTACCGGCTTCGAGCATTCCGGCGACAGAGACCGACATGCGCCGTAGCGTGTGGAGTTGCGCCACCAGTCGCCCCAGACCTTCCGCCGCGCGGATATCAGGATCCGTTCCGAGCGAGCGAACCAGTTCGGTCAGAACCGCGTAGGTTTCGAGAAAGCGTTCAGGCCCGCTGCGCTCGT
>NZ_JAQMIL010000143.1:0-7549 GCF_029990105.1 Bradyrhizobium sp. Arg237L
GATGAATGTCCGCATTCGAGGGCAAAGCGGAAAACATGGACTCACTCCCAGTTCTTCTCAGTTTGACCCGACTCGGACCTCGCGGCATGTCCGCTCTTTTGCAGCTCTCTGACGCACAGCGACACAGAGGCGACCGCTCACCTTTCAGATCCGGACCCGCGATCGCGCTGAGATAATTAGAGGTTTTTTCGGATTGCGACTGCGTAAAGATCCCATGCCTCTGGAAGGCCCTTCAGATCGAAGCGCCCTTTCTCCACCAGATCGAAGCCTCCGCCTGCGACTAGGTCCTTCACAACCCGTGACACGAGCACTTCGCCAGCTTCAGCCTGGGACATCACCCGCGCCGCAGCGTGAACTGCGATGCCCGCGACGTCTCCGGGCAAGAGTTCGATCTCGCCCGTGTGCAATCCGGCTCGGATTGGAATGCCAAAGCTGGCCATCCTCTCTCTAACCTCGAGCGTCGCCTTGATCGCGCGCCCCGGGCCGTCGAAGGTAGCCAGAATCCCGTCGCCCGTCGTCTTCACAAGGAACCCGCGGTGACGAGTGACCGTCTTGCGACAACAGTCATCATGCTCGCTAAGGAGGGAACGCCATGCCGTGTCACCAATCTCCGCAGCCCGAGAGGTGGATCGAACGATATCCGTGAACAAGACCGTTGCGAGGACGCGCGTTCCGATTGAGGCGTCCGCTATCGAGCCCGTCACGAAGCTCTGGATGTCATTGACGATTTGTCCGATGTCACCCGCGAAGATCAGGTGATCTATCGCATCTTCGTAAACGATGAGACGTGCATCCGGGATATTTCTTGCGAGATATTGCCCATTCTCGAGCGGGACCAGCGCGTCCCTCGCTCGGTGAAGAACGAGCGTAGGTACCTTCACTCCTGGAAGGACCGGTCGCACGTCGATCATCATATTCTGGCGATACATGGTCCGCAGCGCGCCGGGGCTGCACGTGAGGCGCTCTAGAGTCGCAAATCGCTGGACCGCGTCCGGATTGCAGAGCGAACTCGGCAGCCATCCTCGAATAGCGAGTTCGCCCGTACCCCAATGCTTCGCCATGGTCTCCATGCGCCCAATCATATCGTCCTCTGACCTCATGTAGGGATAGCCGTCGACGGCCGTAAAACGCGCAAAGCCGCCAAACAGAATTAGGTGAGAGACCTTCGTCGGGAAGGTCGCTGCAAAGAGAGAAGCGATCGGACATCCCTCGGAGCCTCCCAAGAGAACGCACCGCTTCGTACCAATGTCGTCCATGATCGCTCGAATGTCGTCCATCCGCTGTTCGAGCGATGGTGCGCCGAACGAGCGGTCTGAAAGCCCTTGGCCGCTTTTATCGAACGTCACGACGCGCGCGAAATGCGACAGTCCCTCTAGGAACTCGTCGTAACTTGGAAATTCATGAAGGTACTCGAGTTGCGTCACCATGCCAGGAACAAAGATCAGATCGATCGGCCCCTCACCGACGGTCTGGTACGCAATGCTTAGTTCGCCCGCCATCGCGTAGCGGGTCATGCTTGGCCTAAACATCACGAGCCTCCTACGCACAGCGTTGGCAGCAGCAGGCAATAACTCGGCTTTCGGTGTCCCCCCTTGTTGTTATCGGGGACGGGCACTTGTTCAATATTGAACACCCGCGACTAGGCGTTGTCGATCTCCGGAACGCCGCCTCGTGGGCGGTGCGGTTCGTCAATGATGCTGACCGTAATTCTTCGGCCCTGAGTGATCGCCTTCGGGGGCGTCAAGCTGCGGAATTGTCTGACAGGTCGCCTAAGAGGGAAAGTCCGTCTCTCTCAGCGCTCTCGGAGACGTCCGATTTGGCCCTAATGCGAAGTCCGCGCTGCTTCTGAAACGGTCTGCTTATCGCGGTAGGCCGGAAGTGACGGGTCGACCCTCCAAGCGGCGCTTTTGACCCGAAGCGGAAAGTTTCGGTGACCTTTTCAGGCGATGTCGCTATCGACACAACCTCAAGGAGGACCGGTCATGCGGGATGGTGTCTCAGCTTTAAGGGCTGCGCAATACCTGCGAATGTCTACGGACGAGCAAGACTATTCGACGTTGAACCAAGAAGAAGCGATCGCCGCGTATGCGGCCGCTCACAACATTGAAATTGTACGAACCTACTCCGACGAGGCTCGCAGCGGGTTACAACTGAACGACAGGCCCGGCTTCAAACGTCTGCTCAGTGATGTAGGGGCCGGCAACGCGAATTTCGGCGTTGTTCTTGTTTACGATGTGAGCCGCTGGGGTCGCTTTCAGGATGTCGATGAGAGTGCCTACTACGAGTATCTCTGCAAGAAGTCCGGCGTTCCTGTCATCTATTGTACTGAAGATTTTAAGAATGACGGGAGCCTAGTCTCTACACTCATAAAGGCTGTTCAACGCACCGAGGCGGCGGACTATAGCCGTCGATTGTCGATCAAGGTCTTTGCTGGACACTGTACGCTGAGTCGCCGCGGCTTTTGGCAGGGGGCCTCAGCCGGGTACGGCTTGAGACGAGTGCTAGTTGACGCATGCGGCTGCGAGAGAGCCATTTTGGCCGACGGAGAGAGAAAATTCATCCAATCAGATCGTGTCATTCTTAAGCCAGGACCAGCAGATGAAGTGGATGTCGTTAGACGCATGTTCAGGTCGTTCGCCGTCGAAGGAAAGAACGAAGTTGAGATAGCGAAGGAATTGAATGAGGAGGGGAGCGTCAACCATTACGGTCGCGCTTGGAATCGCAATACAATATCGAAAATGCTCTGCAACGATAAGTACATGGGGCACAATGTCTACAATCGCACTTCCAGCAAGCTGAAATCGAAAGCGACGAAGAACCCTCCAGAAGTATGGATTCGTTCGGCTAACGCATTCGAAGCCGTGGTCGATCCGTTCCTGTTCCTGGCTGCACAAAGCAGGTTTGCCGAACTCACGAGGCGTAAGTCTGATCAATGCATGCTCGAAAACCTGAGTCGCCTTTTGAAGGCTAAAGGGTTGTTAAACAGCAAGATCATTAATGGCGCGGAATCGACGCCTCGGGTTCAAAGCTACAAAAGCCGCTTCGGTAGCCTGATTCACGCTTACGAACTGATAGATTATCGTCCAAAGAAGAAGTTCGCCAATGCGGCCGCCAAGCGCAAAACGTCTCTGAAGCGCAAAGCCGTTCTTTCGGCATTTTTCGCTGAAATGCATAGTCTGGGTTTGATCGCTCAGTTTGATTTCAGGGCGAGGCATTATGTTGTGAACGGCAAATTCACCGCACAATTTTATATGCTCCAAAGCCTCAAAGCTAAAGCTGCAAAACCACGATGGATCTTAAGACTGCGACGCAAGTCGAGCATTGATCTGATAATTGCGGCTCGGATGAACGGCGCAGAAGAGATCCACGACTACGTGTTGTTGCGCGCTGTTTCCTTAACCGACCGTTTGAACGGAACCGGCGAGGATGTAGAGCGTCTCGGCGCCGTCAGTTTTCAGACGATCGGCGATTTGGCGATCGCGTTGGAGTGGATTACCCGGGAGACCAGGCTGCCTGCAAGATAACCGCAACAAGTAATCAGAATGTCCGCTAATCGGAGAGTATCGGAAGAAGTAGACCAGGGCGGTGCTTGGCTTTAGCTGACCTAAGCCGATTCCCCTCGCGAGGTCGGCTAGTGGCCCAAATGCGAAGTCCACCGCGGCTTTCAAACTGTCAGCTTCCGGAGGTAAAGCGGAGACGGTAGGCCGACCGCCGGAACTTTTGACCCATAGCGGACATCAAGCGAAATATGATCGTGTGATGCGGATCGTCCTTCCTGTGATATTTTAGGAATGAAGAATGGATGGCGGCATAAATAGCTTCTCTCGGATTGATCGTGAACAACTCCCTGCGTGAAGGGATAGCGAGGCCAAGATCGAAAGACGATTCATGCTTAGTGTAGCGGAGGCACGACATGGCCAACGCGTTGATCGTTTGCCCCCGGTCCGATCTGTTGTTGCCGACAAGCGCCGGGCGCGCCGCCCAATACGTCCGGATGTCAACGGACCATCAGCGCTATTCGACGCAAAACCAGGCTGCCGCCATCGCCGTGTATGCCGCGCAGCACAATCTTGTGATCATTCGCACCTACGCGGACGAGGGCCGGAGTGGCCTTCGTATTCACCGCCGTGAAGGGTTGATTGAGCTGATTGACGACGTGCACAACGGTCGGGCGGACTTTGACCATATCCTTCTATGACGTGAGTCGCTGGGGGAGATTCCAGGACGTCGATGAAAGCGCCTATTACGAATTCATCTGCCGTCAGGCAGGGATCAAGGTTTGCTACTGCGCTGAGGAGTTCGACAACGATGGCAGCGTCATCGCTAGCATTGTGAAGAATCTTAAGCGGGTGATGGCGGCCGAATATTCAAGAGAGCTTTCGGTAAAGGTCCACGCCGGCGCTTGCCGCGTAGCCGGCCTTGGATTCAAGCAGGGCGGTGCCATTGGCTACGGACTCCAGCGCGAGTTGGTCGATGAAGATCGGAGATCGAGAGGAATCATCTTAAGCAAAGGCCAGCGCAAGCATCTGCAGACGGACCGGGTCCTGGTCCGGCCCGGGCCGGAACGAGAGCAACGAGTTGTCGCCCAAATATTTCGGGAGTACGTGGTTCACCGCAGATCCCAAGCGTCAATCGCACGATTGCTCAATAACGAACAGGTGCCCAACCATCGGGGAACGCCGTGGTCCGAAGCGATGATCCGCAACATCCTCGGCAACGAGGCCTACATCGGCAATAGCGTCTATAATCGTAAGTCGTTTCGGCTCAAGCAGGTGATGAAGAAGAACCCGCCAGAGCTATGGGTGAGAGCTACGGGCCTGTTCGAGCCAATTGTGGACAAGAGTATTTTCCTCAAAGCTCAAGAGTTGCTGAAAGAGCAATATGTCAGGCTCTCGGATGAGCAACTCTTGAAGAAGCTGCGGGAGGCGCTGGGGGTGAATGGGAAGCTGAGCGTCTCTATCATGGCAGCGATGGACACAATGCCGAGTGCTGCCCTGTATGCATACCGCTTCGGCAGCCTGCGGGAAGCCTTCCGCCTTGTCGGGTATGTCAACTCAGAGCGCGATTTCGATTACCTCGACGCGCGCCAAAAATCTGACGCTGAGGTGTCCAGGCAGGCATCGCTTTTTGCCACGCGCGTTCGGGCGCTTGGCGCGGCCGCAGTTTTCGATTCGGAAACCAAAGTGATGACGGTTGGCGGCAGGCTCGCCATTTCGCTGCGCATGGCGCGCTATTACGTTGCGCCGCGCCACGCGCCCTGTTGGCTGGTTCATCGGCGGGTCGTAGAGCCAGCCGGACTTATTCTGGCGCTAAGATTAGACGAGGAATCTAACAGAGAGGTAAGGGATTACTTTCTGTTACCCTTAAGTGAAATGGCCCAGGAGCGGATCAGTCTCACGTCAACTTCGCGCTCTCGGTTCGCAGCCTATCGCTACCCTACCCTGGATGACGTTTTGCGGGCCGTCATGACGAAAGTTGCGGCCATATCGACATAATGACGATGCCCTGCGAAGCTTGTCGCAATTGTCTGGTTTTGGGCCCATTGCCGAAACCCGCATTGAAGATCGCCACGTCAGCTCACCGGGTTAGATCGGACGCCGCTCAGCGCGGCGTCAAATGCCGCTCGTGACCCAGAGCGGATGTTCTCGCTCCCTCTTAGTGCGTGACCGCTAGAGAACCCGCAAAGGTTGTTGTACAGTTGGGCGCGTAGAGCGAGGGGGTTGATGGGTCGCATGTCGCAAAGCGAGGGTTCGCCCACCGGCCTGAACGTCGTTTCTCGCGCCGGCTTCGAATGGCGTCAGAGCACCATTGCTTTGATGCTGGTTCTGGCTCCTATGGCGTTAGCCGTGATCCTGACGGTCATCGGAGTTGCCGTCTGGGCAACGTGGCTCAGCCTACACGGCGCGCCCGCCGAGTTGCCTCCACCACCCAGCATCAGGCTCTATGGGCTGCTGTCGTACGCAGTCGGCAGTTGGCTTGCTGTAGCATTGGCATGGGTCTGGACAGCACGTCAGGGTTTACGCTCTGACGTCTTTAAGTTTCGTAGACTAACCCTACCCGCTATAGCCGTGAGCATCATTGGCTTCGGGATCGTCACGGTCGGCGTGCCCATCGTGACACATTGGTTGACTACCGCAACTGGCAATCGAAGTCAGGATATTCGGATCGATTTCCATGACGCGAAGTCAATCGCAATCGTCGTTTTTCTTTTCGTCGTTACAACGCCAGTGACCGAAGAGATTCTCTACCGTGGCCTCTTTGTATCTTGGCTGCGTCGGGTTGGGTGGCAAGATTCCAACATCTTGGCCTTCGGCACCGTGATCTTTGCTGCCAATCATATCATTCCGCTCGGTCCCGTTTGGGGTGCAGCGATGATCTTGCTGGGCCTGGTGACGTACGCGCTGCGCCTGCGCTACGAATCGCTTTCTCCCGCTTGGCTCGCTCACGCCCTTTTCAACGCGCAACTGACACTGTCCTATCCGTTGATCGCTTGGTATGCGCAAGCCACTTAGTTGTTCGACGGTTTCGACAACATGCGGCACTGGACCCCGTTGCAGGCGTTCACTTCTGGCCCGTGGCTGACCCGCTCCGAGCGCCACGAGGTCCGCTTACTGCAGGTGACCCGAACAAAGCGATGCGAGCGGGCCAAGGCAGCCGTTGACCCGTTGCAGACGTATATCAACGACGCGTATATGAAGGTCATGACCAAGCCTAACGACTTTCCTCCGCCGTTTTCGTTCAAGGTGCGCCGCTTGGACGCGCGCGACGTCGTTGAGTATCGTGACCTCCGCCTCGAAGGCCTAAAGTTTCACCCCGAGGCCTTCGCCTCATCTTGGGACCATGAGGTCGATAAACCGACCTCATGGTGGGCGGAACGCCTGAAAATCAGCACGGTCTTTGGTGGCTGGGTAAACAGTTCACCTCTCGTCGGTGTGGCGGGCTTTCGCGTGCAAGACGGCGCCAAGCTTCAGCACAAGGGTGTGTTGTGGGGGATGTATGTCCGGCCGCAAGCGCGCGGCTCAGGGCTGGCTGCCATCCTCGTGAACCAGGTCATCGAGCACGCCCGGACCCTGGCCGAAGATATCTCTTTGACGGTGGTGGCTTCAAACGTTGCCGCGCGCCGCCTGTATGGCGCGGCCGGCTTCGAGGAATACGGATTGGAGCGACGGGCCCTGAAGGTCGGAACCCAATACTACGATGAAGTGCTTATGGCCCTCCAGCTCAAGCACTACACCGAGTCTGCGCCTACAGGTTGATCGACCCAAGGTCCGTTACTGGCCCCAAACAGAACAACGTTTAAACCGTTATCATGTCGGCTGTCAGTGGCAGACCGGACGCCGGTCCATGCGCGCCTCCACCGCCGCTTGTGACCCAACTCGGACATGGGGTGGCTGCGGAAATCGGTCAGCCCGACTGCTTGCCCGGCCTCGACGGGTAAATCAGCACAACCTGTCGAGTCCGATGCAAGAAAATATTCCGGTGTGTATCGAAAACCTAAACGCGGGCGTAGTGGTGGTGAAGTCCGCCCAGGATGGCGAGTGAATTGATC
>NZ_JAQMIL010000144.1:0-6720 GCF_029990105.1 Bradyrhizobium sp. Arg237L
TTCGATCATGGTGACCTCCTCAATTAGTGAGGTCGACCATTCTCAAGCCGATAACCTCTGAAATGACGTCGGCTTTCAGACGATTGAAGACGTACTTGGGTCCAATTCGACCGATCCGACGACGGATGTTGACCCGAAGCGGTCCTCGGAGCGAAATCGAGGTCGGGCTGGTTCGCGCATCTTAGCTGGCCCATGAGAGTCGGGGGGACTCGAGACAACCAGACGGGCGGCTGATGTCCCCCGGGAGGTTGCAGCGGGCCCCCGCTCGAGATCACTCCAGGGATAGACGAACAACCGAGCCAAGGACGGCGTTACGGTGACCGCGAGTCGTACGCGCGCCTGCGATCTGTCGCGCGCGAACCGCCGGGCGACCGAGCCCGCATTCCGCGGGGCCGGGACGGCAGCCGATCCGAGTGATCGGTCTGAACGGGAGCAGGCCCAGCCAAATGCGGGGCTGGAGCATTTCGGCCGTTTACCATTTCAAATCGCAGCCAGACAGGAAACGCTCTTGCAATCTGCAGATCGCCATCGAGCTGCAGCGTAGTGCGGGCCGCGTAGCGCCATTTCGTATGGCCAAGATAGACTTCGACGTAATCACGGATATTGCCGCGAAGTGTGAGATCGACGGCAAATCCCGGGTCCTTCATGCAGATGTCGACGCCGGATCGTCTGAGGATCAGCCACATGATTCGGAATTTCGTACGGCTCGCCGGCACGCCTGAAAATTCGAAGCGCAGGACGATCCGGCGATCCGGCAACGCGCTCAGATCAACACGCCTGCGCAATCCCCATATCAGGAGGGCGGGATCAAGGTCGGAACGTTTGATTCGGTCATGGGTGTGCGTCATTCCCCACTGGCCGAGCGCTTCCACCACCGCCCGCAAGTCCTCGCCGGCGGGCGTGAGCCTGTACTCACGACCGACCCCATCGGTGCGCGGCCGGCGTTCAATGACACCGTGGTTCTGCAGCTCACGCAGCCGCGCGACCAGGACGGCCCGGGAGATCAGCGGCACGCCGCGATGGATGTCGTTGAAGGAGAGCGCGCCAGCCATCAGCTCGCGCACGATGAGCGGAGTCCAGCGATTGGCGAAAATCTCCGATGCCTTTGCGACCGGACAGAACTGACCGTAACCAGCGGGCATGTGCCCGATGTAGTCACCCGCGGGTCAACTTCAAGTATGAAAAACAGACTAGGCAGAAGGAGGCGCCTCCTCCACATGTCGGCGCGACGCCGCTATTTGCGCGGTCCCTTTCACCTTCAGGTCGTCTCGTGTTCGGCGCCGATATCGCAAGGAATACATCGCAATGACAGATTACGTCCTAATCCACGGAGCGTGGCATGGCAGTTGGTGTTGGAGTCGCGTGCGCGGCCTGCTGGCGTCGGAAGCGCACCGGGTATTTACGCCAACGCTGACGGGCATTGGAGAACGCTCGCATCTCTTGAGCCGCGATGTCGGCCTCGACACCCACATCGCAGATGTCGCCAACCTCATGATTTTTGAAGACCTGCGCGAAATCGTCCTGGTGGGACACTCCTACGGCGGAGTCGTCGCGCGTCACGTTGCCGACCGTATGCCGGACCGGGTTCGCTCTCTTGTCTATCTCGATGCTTTCGTGCCTGACAACGGCAAAGCCCTTTTTGACTACTTGCCTGATAGCGGCAGGAGGTACCGGGAGCTGGCTGTGGCCAACGGCGATGGTTGGAAGGTCCCGCCACCCCCGGCGCGGTCGTTCGCGGTCAACGCGGCAGATGCCGAGTGGGTGGACCGACAGTGCACGATGCACCCGTTGTCCACTTTTGAAGTGCCGGCGCAGATCAGCGGGGCCTGCGATGGCGTCCCAGCCATCGGATACATTCTGGCGGCCGGCTTTGAGGGGCCATTCAGGCAATTTTTCACCCAGGCAGGAGAGCGCCGCTGGTGGCAGGCGGAGCTTGCGTGCGGACATGATGTGATGCTCGACATGCCAAAAGAGCTGACGGCCCAGCTGCTACAGCATCGGTGAAAGTTCGACAGGAGCTTGCGATGAAGTTTGCATACCTAAGTTCAGTTATAATGCTACTAGCGGCGCCGCTGCGAGCGGGTGAGAATGGCATCGTGGAGAAGCCGATTTTGTCGACTTCGACAACTGCGATTGACCAACCCCTTGTCCTGTCGCTAGACGACCCACAGGTGACTGTGTCTGTGTACGAGATCCGTCCAGGCACTGTCCTGCCAGAACATCAGCACAAGTACCCGCGATACGGGTATGTCTTGTCCGGGCAGCTTCGTGTCACCTACACCGCAACCGGTAGAAGCGACGTTTACGGACCTGGCGACTTTGTCGTTGAGGCGATAGAGCGGTGGCACACAGGCAGGGCTGACGGCTTGGAGCCGGTCAAGTTGCTTGTCATTGACCAAGTCGAAAGGGGGCAGAAGAACATCGACATCCGCAAGTGATCGACCCGCGCAGCCTTGATCATCAAGCGCGCCAGTACAGGACGTGTCTCTTGCGCTCAATCACCGTCGGGTACCGTATATCCGCGACTGGCCTAAGTCGGTTACACGTTGGCGCGCCCGGTCCGGCCATGGTTCCAGTGGGTGGGACGACTGCGAGAACATATTCACGATTTGGAGAGCAATCCGTTGATTTATGTTGCATATACACTAATCTAAGTGAGTTATAGCAGTGGAATGCAAATGATCGACGCTTTGGCGAACGAGATAAATCGTGAGTGTCTACTGACGCGGACGCGCCAGATTTCACGGGTTATCACTAGTATCTATGATCAGCACCTTCGACCATTCGGCATCAACGCACCTCAGTTTTCTCTCCTGGTCGTCATCGCACGGCTTGGAGAGGCGAGCCGCGCCGAGATCGGCCGGCAAAATCATCAGGAAAGATCGACGCTAACGCGAAATCTTCAGCTGATGCTGTCAGAAGGCTGGATCATGGAAACGGCGGCTTCCAATTCTCGGGGGGGCCGGGCAATCGCGATAACGAAAGCAGGGAGAAAGCTGCTGAGCGAGGCCGCGCCAGCATGGCGCGCTGCCCAAAAGCTCGGAAAGGATCTGCTGGGCGAGAGTGGTGTGGCGGCCGTTAAGAGTATTGCCAAGGGACTCTGACGGCTTGACGCGTAGAGGCAGCCTTTTGCCCATTCCGTTGTAGATACAACATAAGGAGGTACAATCCATGAGTAAAGTTAGAGCCGCCGCGGTGCAAATCAGTCCGGTCCTATATAGCCGTGAGGGTACGGTGGGAAAAGTAGTTGAAAAAATCGCCGAGCTCGGACGTCAAGGTGTACAGTTCGCGACGTTCCCCGAAACGATCATTCCGTACTATCCCTACTTCTCGTTCGTGCAGTCCGCTTTTCAGCTCAATCTCGGTAAGGAACATCTTCGGTTGATCGATCAGGCGGTCACCGTTCCCTCGGAAGTCACCTCCGCGATCGGCGAGGCGTGCCGGCAAGCTGGTTTGGTCGCGTCGATCGGCGTCAACGAGCGTGACGGAGGAAGCCTATACAACGCACAACTGTTGTTTGACTCCGATGGAACACTGATTCAACGCCGCAGGAAAACTACCCCAACTTACCACGAGCGCATGATCTGGGGACAGGGCGACGGGTCGGGCTTGCGTGCTGTCGACAGCGCGGTGGGGCGTATCGGGCAGCTCGCTTGCTGGGAGCACTACAATCCGCTCGCGCGCTATGCTTTGATGGCCGACGGCGAACAGATCCATTCCTCAATGTATCCCGGCTCGTTTGCAGGCGACCTGTTCTCGGAACAAACGCAGGTCAATATCCGGCAACATGCGCTGGAATCGGCATGCTTCGTGGTCAATGCGACCGCCTGGCTCAGCCCAGACCAGCAGGCACAAATCATGGAGGATACTGGCTGCAGCATAGGGCCGATCTCGGGAGGTTGCTTCACCGCAATCGTGTCGCCGGATGGGCAATTGATTGAAGAGCCGCTTCGCTCGGGCGAGGGTGAAGTGATCGCGGATCTCGACTTCTCGCTTATTGATCAGCGAAAACGCCTGATGGATTCCCGCGGTCATTACAGCCGGCCGGAACTGGTCAGCTTGCTTATCGACCGCAGCCCAACGCAGCATCTTCATGAACGCAGCGGGCATGGTCGCGGAGCCTCGGTTCAGGAGTTTGTCGAGGCATGAGGTCGACGATGTGTTTGACGGGCCAGCGTCGCGCAAAAGATCAGCTAACGAAGGGCCTTTCCGATCGGGAGTTATGGACGGCGGATGCGCGACAACGATACGCCTGGACGCGGTGTCGCGCGGGGCTCACGTAATGAGGAATGCGCCTGAACCTCTCGGACAGTGCGATCTCGAACGACAGCGTCGCATGGCAGAAGCCTATGGACCTCATCGAGCTCCTTGGCGTGATGGGCTCCCCATTCGATGACCGCCTCCAAGATGGACCGCAGGCTTTCGCCGAGCGGGGTGAGCAGGTATTCGATGCCCTGACGATGTCCGGCGCTGGGCTGCCGGCTCACCATTCCGTGTTCCTCAAGCGCTCGCAGTTGCTCGAGCAACACCTTCTGCGAGATGCCGGTGATGCGCTGTTCCAGCTCGCATGTGCGTTGCGGGCCATCCAACAGCACATGAAGGATGACTGCCTTCCAACGTCCCGAAAAGACGCCTAGCGCGCGCTCGGCCGGCAAGCCCGGCAGTCTCTTCATGATCTTCATTGGCCACCACTGACTAAACGGTGTGTAGATGGGCACGGCTGCCGAAAAGTAAACCTTCGATGGCAACCGACCGAGGGAAAAGCTATGACTGACCTATTCGAATCTCAACTGCTTGGCGGCACTGTTCCGCTGAAGAACCGCATCGTCATGCCGCCCATGACTCGCACGCGAACGTCTGAGGGCGACCTCCCGACCGATGGTGACCTCCCGAACGAGCTGATCGCCACCTATTACGGCCAGCGGGCCAGTGCCGGTCTGATCATTACCGAGGCCGCCGACGTGGATCAGTCCAGCCACGGTTACGCGAGGACACCCGGAATTCACTCGGAAGCCCAAATGCAGGGCTGGCGTCTGGTGACCGATGAGGTTCACCGTCATGGCGGCACGATCTTTCTGCAGTTGTGGCACGTCGGCAGGATGGCCCATTCCTCGATTCTGCCGAACGGCCAGGCCCCGGTGGGTGTCACCGCGCAACGGGCAGAGGGTTCATCGGTGTTTGCCCACGGCCCGGACGGCCGGTTGGGTTATATGCCTGCGGAGACGCCGAGGCCCCTCAGCACGGATGAGGTGTCGGCCATGGTGGGCACCTTCGCCAAAGCCGCCGCCAATGCACGGCACGCCGGTTTCGATGGTGTCGAACTCCATGCAGCCAACGGCTATCTGTTCGACCAGTTCATGAACTCAGTGCTCAATACGCGCACCGACCGCTACGGCGGGGGCAGCATGGAAGATCGTACGCGCTTCCTGATGGAAGTCGTCGATGCAGTGGTGGCTGAATTCGGTCAGGGGCGCGTGGGTGTTCGCCTGTCTCCGTTCGGCAAGTACAACTCCATGCCGCCGGAGCCGCTTGTCGAGGAAACGTTTTTGTACCTTGCCGAGCAATTGGGGCGTCGCGGCGTGGCATACATCCATCTGCTCTACGAGCTTATGCCCGAAGGAAATATGGAGACGGCGGAGTTCAAACCTCGGTACCTCGACCACGCTCTGCTTGCCAAGGCTCGGGCGGCGTTTCCTGGCGCCTTCATCTGGTGTGGCGGCTTCAAGGACCGCGAGCGCGCCCAAGCTTCGCTCGACACCGGGCTGGTGGACCTGATCGCCTTCGGCAGACCGTATATCGCAAACCCGGACCTTGTTGAGCGTCTCAAGCACGGCTGGCCGTTGGCCGAGGCCGACCGATCAACTTATTACACCCGACGCGGCGAGGTGGGTTACACGGACTTCTCTGCATATCGATCGGTAGCGCTGCACGCGGCGGCAGGTTGACCGCGGCGGTAGGTCGAGCAGGTGTTGGGGCCGGGCGGTTCTGCGGACCCCTGCTGGTCGACCACGAAACTCGGCCGCACGACGCTGGCGAGGTCGTCCTGATCTCCCCCGTGATTGCGGATCAGGTGCGCTTGGCCGCCCTTGTTCACGAGAGGTAGAGACATCATGACAAAACGGGCATTTCTCGTCACCGGTGCCAGCAAAGGCATCGGCCGCGCGCTCTCAACGCGGCTCGCCGCTGCCGACACAATGCACATGCGTTTGTTTACGTGCTGGAGGGCTCCGTCGTGATGCAGTTGAAGGGTGGACAAGAGGTGACACTGACACCGGGACAGACCTTCTATGAAGGCCCTGACGATGTTCATGTCCTCGACCGGAACGCAAGCAGCACCCAGCCGGCGAAATTTCTGGTGTTCTTCATCAAGGACAAGGGCGCCCCGGTGCTCGTGCCCGCACAGTGACGGTTACAACCCAAACTGTTGCGACCCAAGTACACGAAATTGATTGCGGGAAACGCTCTGCCTGATGTTTGCTGCGATGCCTGAGTCCGCTTGTGGCCCATCAGCGAAGTAACGCCTCGTCTGACGGAGGTCCGCTAATTGGGGCATGGCGGACTAGATTTGCTCATGCTGAGTTCTTCGCAATTTGACCCAAACCGGACTTCCTTCTCCATGCAGCTATAGGGCCGTTACGTCAGGCCAAGTGCTGAGGCGATTTGCTTGTCTTCACGCCCGTAGTTGATGGCCCCTTGAATAGGTGACATCATCATGAGCAT
>NZ_JAQMIL010000145.1:0-6659 GCF_029990105.1 Bradyrhizobium sp. Arg237L
CGCGACCAAGTCCGGTCTACCCCAAAGAGTTGACGTGAGGCCGAGGGGCTGGCTAGTCGCGTACGGGCCAAGAGCCGACGTTTCCCTTCCGGCCCTCGCGACGATAAGTGTCCTCCATGGCGCCACCGCGTCGAGTAAGATTTTCGCCTCCTTCGAGTCGAGCGTGCCGAAACCGTGGACCAGCAGTAGATCGGAGCGAGGAGATCACGGGCTTCGACGTTCCTGCGCCCCCTCGCTCCAATGGCGCGCGGCGTGCGTGTTGGCTGCAGTGCAGCAATCTCGCTCGGCTGGGTATCCCCTACGTCGGCCATTCTCTTTTATGGCGGTGCTGAAAGAGGAATATTTGTGGCCGTGCGGAAGAAGGAGTACCATAACTTCAACTTGCACTGCCGGGTGACCTCGTCCTGCCCTGTTAGGAAGAAACGATGGGTTACGCAGGTGCTGTAGCTCCCATCGCTAGTTACCCATCCCTAGCCTCGGCTTGGCTCGCGCCCAGGAGTGGTGGAGCGCGCCGACTGACACAGGCGCGGTTGAGCTATGGTCAGAGCCGGCTGCCATGACGGGTGTGCCCCGGGTATCGACGTATTCTATCGCGGCCTGAATAACCGTCTTTGGACAAGCTGGGGGCCGGACCAACCAGGAGGCCAGTTTTGCAGCGCGCCTGCCGACCTAGGAGGCGAGGCTTTTACATACATTGGCGCCCACCGCAGTCGAGGAAGCAGGCTAAGGCATTTTTAGCGCCAGCCTGCAAAAGCGGCTTCCACGTTGCAATGTGGTTGTCCAGGACGACTTGTCAGGAGGAGACAAACATGCGGTCAGAACGAGAAATTTGCACATCATCCGTCACACGACGCGGGTTCTTGAAGCGGGTGGGCGCCGCGGCTGGAGCTGCGGGTCTGGCGCCGGCGGTTTCGTCGCCGTTTGTGTCTAGCGCTCTTGCACAGGCCAAGACGCTCAAGATCCTCCAGTGGAGCCATTTCGTGCCGCAATACGATAAATGGTTCGATGGTTTTGCAACGGAGTGGGGCAAGAAGAACGGCGTCACCGTAACTGTTGATCACATCCCGCATCTGGAGCTACCGGCGCGCGCCGCGGCCGAGATTTCTGCGGGAGCCGGACACGACATTTTTGCCTTCAATGGATCGGGCGGCCCGCACCTGTACGAAAAACATGTCGTCGATCTCACCAGTCTCGTCAGCGAGGTGGAGAAGAAGCACGGCAAGGTCCAGCCGATCGGTCGCCAGATCGCGTACAACGAGGGTACGAAGGTCTGGAGCGCCCTTCCGGCCTACTACATCCGGTTCCCCGGCCTTTACCGGAAGGACCTGTGGGACGAGATCGGGATGAAACCCGATACTTGGGAAGATATCCGCGTCGGTGGGGCCAAGCTGAAGGCGAAGGGCACCCCGATTGGTATCGGGCTTGGGCACTCCGTCGACCCGAACCTCTCGTACCGCAGCATGTTGTGGAGCTATGGCGCGTCTGAATGCGACGAGACGGGCAAGCGCGTCACCCTCAACTCGAAAGAGACGCTCGAGGTCGTGAGGCTGGTTCGCGCCCTTTATAAAGAAGCCATGGAACCGGAAGTCTTGTCCTGGGACGATGCCAGCAACAACCGGTATCTGGCGTCCGGTCGAGGATCATGGATTCACAACCCGATCTCCGCATACCGGTCGATACAGAAGTCCAGCCCCGAATTGGCCGACAAGATCTACGTCTGGAAGACGCCGGCCGGCTCTGTGCGTAGGCTGGCGAGTGGAGCGCCCAACTCCTACGTCGTCTGGCGTTTCGCGCGCAACAAGGACACAGCAATCGAGTTCCTGCACTACTGGACTGACAATTGGGTTGCATCCTTCGAGGCGAGCACGGGCTACAATCATCCGCTGTTCGAGAACATCTTGCCCAAGCCCATGCCGATCTTGTCAAACGACCCAACCTCACACCCAGCCGACAAGCTGCAGGTGCTGGAGACCGCCAATGAGTGGCACGCTACTTATGGCTATCCGGGACCGGCCGGACCGGCCTCGGACGAGGTCGCGGACAATTTCATCCTCGTCGACATGATGGCCAAGGCCGCGACCGACAAAGCGACGCCAGAGGAAGCGGTCGCCTGGGCGCAGAAAGAGATCGAGCTGATCTACAAGAAATGGTCGGCGGTATGAACCGATTCGAACAGCGGGGCGGGCGGGTAGAGCTGCTCGCCTCGCGAAACGTTGATACCGATCGGGCAAGGCAATTGCAGCCTGCCGGCCGCGGAGGGCTTTAGGTCACTGCTCAAGGCACGGAGGAAGTCCAGATGGCCGCGGTGGTTGCCAAAGACATCAGAAAGGATTTCGGTGACGTCGCTGCCGTCGATGGTGTCAGCTTATCAGTCGGCGACGGCGAGTTTCTGGTGCTGCTCGGTCCATCGGGTTGCGGCAAGACCACCTTCCTGAGGATCATCGCCGGTCTCGAGCGGCAAACGTCCGGCGACGTCCTGATCAACGACGAAATCGTCAATGACATCACGCCGCGCGCGCGTGGCGTCGCTATGGTGTTTCAGAGCTATGGCCTCTATCCGCACCTGACTGTCGCCAACAACATTGCATTTCCGCTGAAGACGCAGGGTACGCCGCGGCCCGAGATCAAGCGCAAGGTCGATTGGGCGGCTGGCCTGCTCGGCATCGATCGCTTGCTTCACCGGCGTCCCCGCCAGCTTTCGGGAGGCGAGCGCCAGCGTGTGGCGCTGGCCCGCGCGCTCGTACGCAATCCAACCGTGTTCCTGCTGGATGAACCGCTGTCCAATCTGGACGCGAAGCTACGGGCAAGCGCGCGCAGTGAGCTGAAGCAGCTCCAGCAGAAGGTGGGAACGACCACCATTTACGTCACGCACGACCAGGTCGAGGCCATGGGCATGGGCGATCGCATCGCGGTTATCGACTACGGCAAGCTCCGACAAGTCGGAACTCCAAGCGAGATTTACGACCACCCCGCCGACGATTTTGTCGCGAGTTTCCTCGGCACCCCGCCCATGAACCTGGTCGAGCATAACGGTGGACTGTTGGGCTTTCGGCCGGAGCATTTCCTCCCGCGGGAGATGCTTGACGGAGCCGCTCTCTCCGAGCTGCCCTTCCGCATCGATCGCATGGAGTATCTCGGATCGGAGCGTATCTTGTACGGCGCGTTGGATGGCTTCCAGGCGAAGCGCGAAGTCACGGCGAAGCTGCCGGCCCACGTTCCGCTGTCTGGCATCCGCGCCGGTGAATGGCACAAATTTGCGGTTCGGGAAGCCGAGCTGCGCTATTTCGACCGGGACGGTCGGTGTACCGTCAGCCCAAAGGAGCAGGCTCGATGAGCGCGATCGCCGAGGCAGCCGCGCCCCGTCGGCTGGCGCGATCGCGGTTTACGTTCGATCGGCTCGAGGTGCTCGGGCCGCTGTTCATCCTCCCCGCGATCCTTTATGTCGTCGTGCTCGTCGGGCTGCCATTCCTACTTGCCCTATATTACAGCGTCAGCGCCTACAGCATCTTCAATCCGAGCTACGCGTTTGTCGGGTTGAAGAACTTTCGCGAGGTCATCGACAGCGAGATCTTCCGGCGGACGCTGGCCAACACCCTCATCTTCACGATCAGTGCCCAAATCATCGGCCTGCTGCTGGGCAAGATCGGCGCTATGCTCCTCATGCAGGAGTTCCCGGGGCGCCGGCTTGCCCGTGCGCTTATCGTTCTGCCCTGGGCAGTACCGGTGTCACTGGCGACGCTGGCCTGGGTGTGGATGTTCGACTCGCTCTATAGCGTCATCAACTGGACGCTGATCGCGGTAGGATTGATCGATGCGGCAAACCGGCCACAGTGGCTGGGGCAAGAAGATTTGGCGATGATTGCCGTGGCGGTCGTGCATGCCTGGCGGTTATTTCCTTTCGGCGTCGTGATCTTCCTTGCCGGATTCACGTCGGTGCCGCAGGATGTGCTCGATGCCGCCACGATCGACGGTGCGGGCTTCTGGCGGCGCAACTATCAGATCATCCTGCCAATCATCGCCCCGATCATCATGATCGCTGTGATCTTTGGCACCGTGTTCACCTTCACGGATCTCAGCGTCGTCTATTTGCTGACGAAGGGCGGACCGATCAACAGCACGCAGGTGCTCGGCTCGCTGGCGTTTCAGGTGGGCATCCTCTCGGGCGATGTCGCTCACGGGGCGGCCATTTGTTTGTTCCTGTTCCCCTTCCTCTTGGTCGCGGTGATCTTTCTCTTGCGGTCGCTGCGGCGGCGGGAGATTTGACATGCCGCGCCTTGCCGGAAAAGTAGTTGGGCAGAGTTCGTTTTATGCCGCGGTGGTTACTTTGGTTGTATTCGCCGCGTTTCCCTTCTATTGGATGCTGATCACCACTTTCAAAACTGACGGCGACCTCTACAATCTCAAGTCCATCCCTTATTGGTTCAACGCGCCGCCGACGCTCGAGCATCTCAAGTATTTGTTTGAAGACACGCTATTCGTGCAATGGCTGTCCAATTCCGCCCTCATCGGGCTTTGTGTCGTGGCGATCACTCTTCTCGTGGCCCTGCCAGCCGGCTATGGACTAGCGCGCATGCCGGGTCGTAGCGGCGAAAATCTGAGCATCGGTATCTTCCTGACCTATCTGGTGCCGCCGACGCTTCTGTTCCTGCCTCTAGCACGAGTCGTTACGTTGCTCGGATTGCAGGACAGCATGTGGGCTCTTGTCGTCGTCTACCCGACTTTCACCATCCCGTTCTGCACCTGGCTGCTCATGGGCTTCTTCAAGTCGGTGCCGCGAGAGATCGAGGAGGCCGCAATTGTCGACGGCTGCACTGTCGTGGGGGCATTCGTGAAAACGGTCCTTCCTCTTTCGGTACCTGCCATTCTGACCGTAGTGATCTTTGCGTTCACGCTAACGGTGCAGGAATTCGTGTACGCGCTGACCTTCATCTCCTCTTCCAGCGAGAAGCCTGTTACTTTGGGAGTCGCGACGGATTTGATCCGCGGAGATATTTTTTATTGGGGCGAATTGATGGGCGCGGCGCTCATTTCCAGCATCCCGGTGGCGATCGCTTATAATCTCTTTTTGGACCGCTTCATCAGCGGCATCACAGGCGGCGCGGTCAAATAATCGGCCATTTTCGTGCTGCGCCTTAGCATGCACGGTCAGAGCCGGTTGGCACTTCGCAAAAGTGCCATTTCCAGCCCATGCACCGCAGCAAGCAGCTCTATTCGATCGGCTCGTCGGCGCGGGAGGGCAGCATCGTGACACGGTGAGACCAAGCACCTTTGCGGTCTTCAAGTTGATGATCAACTCGAACTTGGTCGGCCGCTCGACCGGCAGGTCGGCAGGCTTCGCACCCTTGAAAATCTTATCGACGAAGACAGCGGCGCGACGCAGGGGCGCATCAGCGCACCGGCATTTCGTTCTCGATCCAGCCGGTCAACGAAGCGTGCTTGGGCGACCAATCCAGCTCCGCCCGCGCGCGCCTGCCACGCACCCGGCTGTTCGAGCCCAGCGAATAGACGGCGTGGCCGAAGCCCAGCGCGCCGATGGCGTCGTCGATCGGCCAGGGCTGCGGCGCGCCGAGACCGAGGCGCCGGGCGATCGCCGCTGCGGCCTCGGCGAAGGAGGCCTCGCCGTTCTCGACATAGTAGAAGGCACCGGCCGGGGCGCGGTCCAGCGCCAGCGCGTAGAGCTCGGCCATGTCCTCGACATGCGCGTTCGACCAGATGTTCCGGCCGCGCCCGACATTGCGGACGATGCCGGTCTGCTGCGCCTGTGCGACCAGGGTCGGGATCTGCACGCTGTCGGGGTGCAGCCCCCGACCGGTGCCGTAGATCAGGCTGTTGCACAGGACGACGGACCGTAAACCGCCGCCGGCGGCGCCGATGATCAGCCGGTCGATGGCGACGCGCGCCGCCTTGCCCGGCACCGGCTCAATCGGCGTGTCCTCGTCATAGATCCGGTCCGAGGCCCAGTCGCCGCGGGCGTCGTCGGCCACCACGCTGGTGCCGCTCGTGTGCAGGAACGGCTTGCCGCTGCCGGCGAGGGCTTCAAGGAAGGCGTCGACCGCGGACCGATCGTCGGAGCTGGCGGCATTGATCACCGCATCCGCCGACTTCGCCTCCTGCGCCAGCAGCGCAGTGTCCGAGAGATCGCCGAGCACCGGCTCGATGCCGAGCGCCTGCAGCCGCGCCGCCTTCTCCGGCGACCGCACCAGGCCGCGGATCCGATGGCCCGATGCCTTCAACCGGAGGGCGACGGTGCCGCCGATAAAGCCGCTGGCGCCGGTCAGGAAGATGTTCATGCCTGTTGCTCCCTACATGCCCCCAGTCCGGTGCAAGACCGGAAGGGCTGATAATTCGGCTTCCCGGTCGCGTGAGCGCGCCGATTGTTGCCATCTCTTCCGATGAAAGCTCAAAGTCGAAGATCGCGGCGTTGTTCCCGATGCGATCGATCTTGGTGCTCCGCGACAGCGCCACCACCACACCACCATGCGCGCAGTAACGCCGCAAAGAACAGCGTGCTCGATGCGCAGCTCGACGCGGCCGTCTGGTAGCATAGTCTCCTGAGTTTTGGCGCTCGACAGTGGCTT
Source organism: Bradyrhizobium sp. Arg237L (assembly GCF_029990105.1). Lineage (NCBI taxonomy): Bacteria > Pseudomonadati > Pseudomonadota > Alphaproteobacteria > Hyphomicrobiales > Nitrobacteraceae > Bradyrhizobium > Bradyrhizobium sp. Arg237L. The sequence goes on from NZ_JAQMIL010000145.1 coordinate 6,579, forward strand.
CAATGACCTCTCCCTGTCGCAAATTCCGTCCACTGGCGGTTGATTGAGAATCGGGCGATGCTGCCGCACGATGTTGGATTT
>NZ_JAQMIL010000146.1:0-6351 GCF_029990105.1 Bradyrhizobium sp. Arg237L
TCGCGAGCCGCCCCTCATTCGCGTGAGACGCGCGGAGTTAAATCACTGATTTGCCCGACGGCGAAAGCGGAATATTTTTCGTGCGAGGGATGGACAGGCTTTCGGCTGATTTGCCCGTCGGGTTGTTATGTCGCACCGAAAGCAGCCACATCGTCATTGCGAGCGGAGCGAAGCAATCCATAGCGCGGCTTGTGGAGGCGTGGATTGCTTCGCTTCGCTCGCAATGACGGAGACCGTCATTCCGGGGCGATGCGCAGCATCGAGCCCGGAATCCATTTCTCCACGTGCGCCTGCGGCCCGATGGATTCCGGGTTCGTCCTTCGGACGCCCCGGAATGACGGCGGTGTTCGTGGCGCAGGCCTATGGCGGATTACGCTTCGCTAGTCCGCCATACGGCGGTTACGATGCCGCCGCCTGCCCAATCTTGTCCTGCGTCCTGGTCTCGAAATCGCTGGCGTCGTGGCGCTCGTGCAATTGGCTTGCGGGATCGCCCGAGATGCGGTTGACGATGCGGCCGCGCTTCACGGCCGGACGCTTTGCGATCTGGTCGGTCCAGCGCTGCACGTTCTTGTATTCATGCACCGACAGGAATTCGCCTGCGCCATAGAGCAGGCCTTTCACCAGCCCGCCGTACCACGGCCACACGGCGATGTCGGCGATCGTGTATTCGCTACCGGATAGATATTCGTTGTCCGCCAGACGACGATCCAGCACATCGAGTTGACGCTTCACCTCCATCGCATAGCGGTCGATGGCATATTCGATTTTGGTTGGCGCATAGGCATAGAAGTGGCCGAAGCCGCCGCCAAGAAACGGCGCGCTGCCCATCTGCCAGAACAGCCATGACAGGCACTCGGCGCGAGCCTGGCCACCGGTCGGCAGGAATGCACCGAACTTCTCGGCAAGGTGCATCAGGATCGCGCCGGACTCGAACACGCGGATCGGTTCCGGCCCGCTGCGGTCCAGCAGCGCCGGGATCTTGGAATTCGGATTGACCGCAACAAAGCCGCTGCCGAATTGGTTGCCATCGATCCTGATCAGCCAGGCGTCATACTCGGCGCCGGAATGGCCGAGCGCGAGCAGCTCTTCCAGCATGATCGTGGCTTTCTGGCCGTTAGGGGTCGCCAGAGAATAAAGTTGCAACGGATGCTTCCCTACGGGAAGTTCTTTCTCATGCGTAGGCCCGGCGATCGGACGGTTGATGCTGGCGAAGCGGCCGCCATTCTCCTTGTTCCAGGTCCAGACTTTCGGCGGCTCATAAGCGGGTGCATCGGTCATTGATCAGGCTCCAGCGCGGAAGGCGCGAGTATTAGCGCAAGGCATAGGGTCGGCAAAGACGCGCATGCGCCGTGCCCACCATCCATAAGTGCATTGGATATGGTGGGCACGCTTCGCTTTGCCCACCCTACGAAAGTGGATTCAGGATGCGGCCGCCCGCTGCCGCCGTTCCACGCCTGTCATCGCAAAGCCGTCATAGTCCTTCGCCGCGACCTCGTCGCAGATCTGCCTGTAGGCTCCGACGCCGCCGATATAGGGCATGAAGATCCGCGGCTTGCCGGGAATGTTGGCGCCCATGTACCAGGAATTCGCCTGCGGATAGAGCGTGGTGTGGGCGACCTCGTTGACATGGGCCACCCATTTGTCCTCGGCCTCCCTGGTCGCCTCCATCGTGTCGAGTTCACGGCTGCGCATGTAGTCGAGGCAATCGCTGATCCAGTCGACATGCTGCTCGATCGAGACGATCATGTTCGACAGCACGGACGGACTGCCGGGACCGGTGATGATGAAGAGGTTCGGAAAGCCGGTGCTCATCAGGCCGAGATAGGTGCGCGGTCCCTCCGCCCATTTCTGGTTCAACGTCAATCCGTCACGGCCGCGAATGTCGATTTTTGCCACCGACCCCGTCATGGCATCGAAGCCCGTCGCCAACACCAGCGCATCGAGTTCATACTCGCCAGCCGTGGTGCGCACGGCGCTTTCCGTGATCTCCTCGATCGGACTGCTCTTGATGTCAACCAGCGTCACATTGGGGCGGTTGAAGGTCGCGAAATAATCGGTGTCGACGCAGATCCGCTTGGAGCCGATCGGGTGGCTGTTCGGCTGCAGCAGCTTGGCGGCCCCGGGATCCTTGACGATCTCCGCGATCTTTTCCCGCACGAAGTTCGCAGCGGTATCGTTCGCGGCCTGCTCCAGGGCGAGATTGTTGTAGGCCGACATGAACGTGAGCCCGCCGCGCTGCCAGCGGGCCTCGTAGCGGGCGCGACGTTCGCTGTCGCCATCATCGAGCGCGCCACGATCAGGCAAATCGGTATAGATGCCGTTGCGCGCCACTTCCCGCTCCACGCGCCGGATCTCCGGATAGTTCGCGCGAAACCATGCGCGTTCCTCATCTAGCAGCTTGGCATTGCGCGCGGGGATCGAGAAATTCGCGGTGCGCTGGAACACGGTGAGATGGCGCGCCTGCTCGGCGATGACAGGTATCGACTGTATCCCGGATGAACCGGTGCCGATCACGCCGACGCGCAAGCCGGTGAAATCCACCTGAGCATGCGGCCAATGGCCGGTGTGATAGACTTGGCCCTTGAACAGATCGAGGCCCTTGATGTCGGGCTTGCGCGCATTCGACAGGCAGCCGGTGGCAAGCACCACGAATTTGGCGGTGACGGTCTTACCATCGGAGGTGGTCACCGACCAGAGCTTGCTGGTCTCGTCGAACGCGGCCGCATCGACGCGGGTATCGAACTGGATGTCAGAACGCAGGTTGAAGCGGTCGGCGACATGGTTGGCGTATTGCAGAATTTCCGGCTGCGGCGCGTAACGCTCGCTCCAGTCCCATTCCTGCTGCAGTTCCTCGGAGAACGAATAGGAATACTGCATGCTCTCGACGTCGCAGCGCGCGCCGGGATAGCGGTTCCAGTACCAGGTGCCGCCGACACACCGCTGCCCTGCTCATAGACTCGCGCCGAAAAGCCGAGACCGCGCAACCGGTGCAGCATGTACATGCCGGCGAAGCCGGCGCCGACCACGACGACGTCGTAGTGCGCGGCAGGAGTTGCGGAAGCGGATGGCAAAGCGGACATGGACGCGGGCTCCCTTGAATATTCTTTTCGTTACCAGCCAGCATTCTCCGCGAAGCGCCAAAGCGCAAGAGACAAAGCGCGCGGTGATATTCTGCCACATGGAACACTGCTTTCGCCCCTGATGGTGAGGAGGCGCGCAGCGCCATCTCCGGACGATGCTTCGCATCGCCTTGAGAACCATGAGGCCCCTATCTCGGCCGCGGCCCATCCTTCGAGAAGCCGCTTCGCGGCTCCTCAGGATGAGGGTTGCGCTTGTTGCTTCGGCGGTGCTCGCTGCCGCGCTTTGCACTGGCCCACTAATGCGCTAGCGTTGCCGCCAAGGCATACGTTTCAAAAGCAAGAAAAGCAGCGTGAAGCTGCCACCGGGAGAGAGGACGCAGCCATGAAATCGCCGATCTGCGACATGCTGGGCATCGAATTTCCTCTGCTCGCTTTCAGCCATTGCCGCGACGTGGTGGCCGCCGTCAGCCGCGCCGGCGGATTTGGCGTATTGGGCGCGACCGTGCATTCGCCTGAAAGCATCGAGCAGGAACTGAAATGGATCGACGACCACGTCGACGGCAAACCCTATGGGCTCGACGTGCTGATCCCCGAGAACATCTCGACCGCCGGCGAGAAGAATGTCACCTGGAAAAGCCTGGAGCAGCGGATCTCGCCCGAGCATCGCGACTTCACCCGCAGCCTCCTGAAGAGATACGGCATCGAGCTGACGACGACCGCTGTTGCCGACAACCAGCCGCAGCCATTCGACGCACAGCGCGCGCTCGAATTGCTGGAAGTCTCCTTCAAGCATCCGATCAAGCTGATCGCGAATGCGCTGGGTGTGCCGCCGAAGGAGATGATCGACATGGGCCGCAAGCACGGCGTGCCGGTCGCAGCGCTCGTCGGCGCCAAGGAGCACGCGCTGCGCCAGGTCGCGGCCGGTGTCGACATCCTGGTCGTGCAGGGCACCGAGGCCGGCGGCCATTGCGGCGAGGTCTCGACCATGGTGCTGGTGCCGGAGGTCATCAAGGCGATCAAGCCGATCCGCGATGTGCCGGTATTGGCCGCGGGCGGTATCATGACCGGGCGGCAGATGGCGGCCGCGATGGCGATGGGCGCCGCCGGCGTCTGGACCGGCTCGGTGTGGCTCGCCACCGTGGAATCCGAGACCACGGAAATCTTCCGCGAGAAGATGATCGCAGCGTCCTCGCGCGACGCGGTGCGCTCGAAGGGACGCACCGGCAAGCCGGCGCGGCAACTCCGCTCGGTCTGGACCGATGCCTGGGACCGCTCACCCGACAGCCCTGGCGCGCTGCCGATGCCGCTACAGAGCATCATCAGCCGCGACGCCTTCAACTCGATCGACCGCGCGGCGGCCGCCGGCAACGAGAAGGCGCGCGATCTCGTCAGCTACTTTGTCGGCCAGGGCGTCGGCCTGATCGACGGCGTGAAATCGGCGGGCGCCGTGGTACAGGAATTCAAGGAAGATTTTATCGAGGCGGTGGAACACATGAATGCGCTGTTGGCGGAATAGTGCCGTCATTGCGAGGAGCGAAGCGACGAAGCAATCCACGTTTCCGCAAGTTGTGAGATGGGTTGCTTCGCTTCGCTCGCAATGACGAGTACAACGGGCAGCAAGCCCAATGTCGAAAATGAACCGAGAAGAAATGTCCAACAGCACCTCCGAAGACCGCATCCCCGTCATCGTCGGCGTCGGCGAGATCGTCGACCGTCCGAAGGACATCGCCGCCGGCCTCGAGCCGCTCGCGCTTCTTGAAGAAGCACTCAAGCGCGCCGAAGCCGACGGCGGGGCGAAGCTGCTTGGTGACGTCCAGTCGCTCGACGTCGTCAATTTCTTAAGCTGGCGCTATCGCGATCCGGAGAAACAGCTCGCCGAACGCCTCGGCATCAAGCCTAAGCATCTCTATTACGGCCCGGTCGGCGGCGAGAGCCCGATCCGCTATCTGCATGAAGCGGCGCAGCGGATCGCGCGCGGCGAATGCAGCGTGGCGGCGATCTGCGGCGCCGAAGCGCAGTCCACCGCAACCAAGGCGGATCGCGGCGGCATCGCCTTGCCGTGGACGCCGTTTGCGCACGATGTCGAGGAGCCGAAACGCGGCGCCGCGTTCCAGAAGCCGCTGGCGGTGAAGCTCGGCGTGTTCAGGCCGATCACGGTCTATCCGCTCTATGAGTCCGCCACCTCGGCGCATTGGGGACAGACGCCACGCGAGGCATTGGCGGAATCCGGCGAGCTATGGTCGACCTATTCCAGCGTTGCGGCTTCGAACCCGAATTCGTGGCTGAAGAAGCGCTTTACGCCGGAGGAGATCACCACGCCGACGCCGGAGAACCGGCTGATCGCCTGGCCCTACACCAAGCTGATGGTAGCCAATCCGACCGTGAACATGGGCGGCGCGCTGCTGCTCACGAGCCTCGCCAAGGCGCGTGAGGCCGGCATTCCGGAAGACCGATTAATCTATCCGCTCGGCGGCGCGTCGGCGGAAGAGCCGCGCGACTATCTCGTGCGGGACCAGTTCTTCGAGAGCCATCCGCAGACCGCGGTGCTGAAAGCGGTGATGGACCTGGTCGAAGGCGACGGCAAGAAGTTCGACGCGATCGAGCTCTATAGCTGCTTCCCCTGCGTGCCCAAGATGGCGCGACGCACGCTGGGCCTGGGCCCCGACGTGCAGCCGACGGTCACCGGCGGGCTCACCTTCTTCGGCGCGCCGCTCAACACCTACATGACACACGCCGCTTGCGCGATGGTGCGCAAGCTCCGCAACGGTGCCAAGCTCGGCCTGCTCTACGGCCAGGGCGGCTTCGTCACCAAGCATTATGGCCTGGTGCTATCGCGCGCGGCGCCGAAGGAGGCGCTCAAGCAGGATACCAGCGTGCAGCGTGAGGCAGACCGCAACCGCCGCAAGGTGCCCGAATTCGTCGCCGAGGCCAGCGGCAAGGGCAAAGTCGAGAGCTTCACCGTGATCTACCGCGGCAATGGCGAGGTCGAACACGGCGTTGTCATGTTGCGCACCGAAGACGACCGCCGCACGCTCGGCCGCGTGCCCGCGAACGATGCAAAGACATTGGCGCATCTGTTGAGCATGGAGCGCACGCCGGTGGGCACGACGGGCGATATCGTCATGGCGAATGATGGCGTGCCCGAGTGGCGGGTGGCGTAAGATCGCGGAAATCGTAGATGGGGTAACGGGCCCCGGGCGGCCCTCCAAGCGAGCCGCGCTTGCTACGGCGCTATGGGTGGCGCGCTGCGCGCGGCTCGCTTGGAGGGCGG